>NZ_JBLZPH010000089.1:0-31653 GCF_049199205.1 Shinella sp. M31
CCAGCTCCATCAGGAAACCTTAGAGCGAGTTCGTCGGCCGCCAGAAGCGCCGCCGCTCTCGTTCGATGGCCGGGTTATAGGCCCACAGTTTTCAACCGTCAACACTCGATTTCATAAAAATGCAGAAAATCGACAAGTCATTGGTATTATTGATCTATTTACAATGACCCGCCTGCGAGCGGACCGAAACGGGCGGAAACCTGCGATTCCGCAATTCGAAATCTTGTCCAGGTGGTAAAATTCTGCCGACACCGCATAACGTGCTTTCAGAGGTCACCCACCCTCTCGGCTCTTTTCCGGGCCTCCCCAGCGGGCTATTCAGGCGGAACAGAGCGGTTCCGGCATTGTCGGCCGCTCCCTCTCTATAGGGACATGCAGACCGATCATGGCGTCGATATCAGAAACAGTACCGAACCTGCCGATCACGGAGGTACTGCCCGAACTCGGAGCCGCCCTTTCCGCCGGCACGCGCGCGGTGCTCTCGGCGCCTCCCGGCGCCGGCAAGACGACGCTGGTGCCGCTTTACCTTCTGAAGCAGGCCTGGCGCGGCGACGGCAAGATCATCCTGCTCGAACCCCGGCGCCTTGCGGCACGCGCGGCGGCGGGGCGTATGGCGGCGCTGCTCGGGGAGAAGGTGGGCGAGACCGTCGGTTATCGCATGCGGCTCGACAACAGGGTCTCCACCAAAACGCGTATCGAGGTGGTGACGGAGGGCGTCTTCGCCCGGATGATCCTGGACGATCCCGAGCTCGCGGGCGTTTCCGCCGTTCTCTTCGACGAATTCCACGAGCGTTCGCTCGATGCGGATTTCGGGTTGGCACTGGCGCTCGACGTTCAGGCGGCCTTGCGTGAAGACCTGAGGATCGTCGTCATGTCGGCGACGCTCGACATCGACAGGGTGGCCGCTTTGCTCGATCATCCGCCCGCCATCGTCAGCGAGGGGCGCAGCTATCCCGTCGAGATCCGCCATCAGGACCGGCCGGCCGGCGAGCGCATCGAAGACAGCATGGCGCGCGCTATAATAGAGGCGTATCGCACGGAAAGCGGATCGATCCTCGCCTTCCTGCCGGGACAGGCCGAGATTCTGCGGACGGCCGAACGGCTCGAGGGGCGCTTCGGGGCCGAGACGACCGTGGTGCCGCTCTACGGCAATCTTGGCCAGAAGGAACAGGATGCCGCGATCCGTCCCCCGCCCGCCGGCACGCGAAAAATCGTGCTGGCGACCTCGATTGCCGAGACCTCCATTACCATCGACGGCGTTCGTATCGTCATCGACAGCGGCTTGCAGCGCCAGCCGGTCTTCGAGGCCGCGACCGGGATCACCCGGCTGGAGACGGTGCGAGTCTCCCGCGCCTCGGCCGACCAGCGTGCCGGCCGCGCCGGGCGAACCGAGCCGGGCGTGGCGATCCGTCTCTGGCATCCCGGCCAGACGGCGGCGCTGCCGGCCTTCACGCCGCCGCAGATATTGTCCTCCGATCTCTCCGGCTTCATGCTCGATGTGGCCCATTGGGGGGTCACCGATCCCGCCACGCTGCGGCTGGTCGACCCGCCGCCGATGGCTGCGGTGGAAGAGGCCCGCAATCTGCTGCGCCTGCTCGGCGCGCTGGATGAGGGCGGCGCGCTGACGCCGGCCGGAAAGCGCATCCGCGGCCTGGCGCTGCCGCCACGGCTCGCCGCCATGATCCTGTCGGCCGCCGAAACCGGCGAGCAGGCGGCGGCCGCGCGGCTGGCCGTCCTTCTCACCGAACAGGGGCTGGGCGGCCCCTCTGTCGATATCGAGGAGCGCCTGCGCCGCTTTTCCCAGGAGCGCGGCGAGCGGGCGGATGCTGCGCGAAAACTTGCGCAACGCATGGCCGAGGGTTTTGGACCGGCCAAGGGCGGAACGACGAGCACGCCGGGCGCGCTGCTGCTGCATGCCTTTCCCGACCGCATTGCCCTGCAGCGCGGCGGCCGGGGACGCTTCGTCATGGCGAACGGCCGCGGCGGCGAAGTGCCGGAGACCGAACGGCTGGCCGGCACCGACATGATCGTCGTCGCCGATCTGACTGGCCTGGCCGGACGGCAGCGCATTCTTGCCGCCGCCGAGATCGACCGCGCCACCGTCGAGGCCGAGCTTTCCGACAGGATCGTGCGCGAGGACCAGTGCATCTTCGACCGGGCGAGCCGGCAGGTGCGTGCGCGCCGGGTGGTGCGCCTCGGCGCGATGATTCTCGAGGAGGCGCCGCTCAAGCGCCCGTCCGGGCCGAAGGCCGCGCAGGCGCTGGCCGACGGCGTTCGCCAGCTCGGCCTGCAAGCCATCCCCTTTTCGCGCGAGGCGGCGCAGCTGCGCGACCGCATCGGTTTCCTGCACCGCTCGATCGGCGCGCCTTGGCCCGATACCAGCGACGACGCTCTGCTGGCGGCGCTCGATACCTGGTTCATACCCTTTCAGGAAAACACCCGCGGGATCGACGACATCACGGCGGCGAGCCTGCAGGATGGGCTGATGGCGCTGGTGCCCTATGAATTGCAGCGCGATATCGGCAAGCTCGTGCCCACCCATTTCGAGGCCCCGACGGGACAGCGCCATCCGATCCGCTATGATGGCGACGAGCCGGTGCTGGCGATCCGCGTGCAGGAGCTGTTCGGGCTGAAGCAGCATCCGTCCGTCGCCGGCGGGCGCCTGCCGCTGCTCCTGGAGCTCGTGTCGCCGGCGCAGCGGCCAATCCAGACGACGCGCGATCTGCCCGGTTTCTGGGCGGGCTCGTGGCGGGACGTGCGCGCCGACATGCGCGGGCGCTATCCCAAACATCCCTGGCCGGAAGATCCGGCCGAGGCCATGCCGACGACGCGCGCCAAGCCGCGCGGCACATGACGGACGAGAAGGGACGCATCATGGGATTCTATCAGGATATCGACTTCGAGGGCTCCGGCCGGCGGCTGCGGCTGGAAACGCTGATCCGCCTGCGCTGGCTTGCCGTCGCCGGTCAGTCGATCAGCGTCATCGTCGTCGCCTTCTGGCTGAAATTCCCGTTGCCGCTGTTGCCGGCGGCAGTGCTGATCGCGCTGCTTGCGGCGGTCAACTTCTTCCTCGCCGTGCGCTTTGCCCCGGCGCACCGGCTGACGCCCGCCTCCGCCTTCACGCTGCTCGCCTTCGATCTCTGCCAGCTGATGGCGCTGCTCTTCATTACCGGCGGCCTTGCCAATCCCTTCGCGCCGCTGGTCTGCGTGCCCGTCATCATCTCGTCGTCGCTCCAGCCGATCCGCTTCAGCCTGACGCTCGGCGGCCTTGCCGTCGCCGGCATCACGGCGCTCGCCTTCACGCCCTTTCCGCTCCCCTGGTATCCCGGCACGCTGCTCGTCGTGCCGCCGGTGCTGACGGCGGGCTTCTGGTTCGCCATCGTCTCGACCACGGCCTTCGCCGCCTTCTATTCCTACCGCGTGTCGCAGGAGGCCAAGGAGCTTTCGGACGCGCTGACGGCAACCGAACTGATCCTCCAGCGTGAAAAGCACCTGTCGCAGCTCGACGGCCTTGCCGCCGCCGCCGCCCATGAGCTCGGCACGCCGCTCGCCACGATCAGCGTGGTGGCGCGCGAAATGGAGCGCGAGCTCGGCAGCGACGAGCGCTTCAAGGAAGACGTGCAGCTGCTGCGCAGCCAGAGCGAACGTTGCCGCGACATCCTGCGCCGGCTCACCACGCTTTCGACGGAGGACGAAGCGCATATGCGCATGCTGCCGCTCTCCTCGCTGATGGAGGAGGTTCTGGCGCCGCATCGCGAGTTCGGCATCAGGCTCAACCTCGTCGAAGAGGGCGGGCGCGACGGCGAGCCGGTCGGAAACCGCAATCCCGGCATTCTGTACGGTCTCGGCAATCTCCTGGAAAATGCTATCGACCATGCCCGCGAGGCGGTGACCGTCACCGTCGGCCATACGCCGGACAGGGTTAGGATCGTCATCGAGGATGACGGCGACGGCTACGCAGCCGACGTTCTCCAGCGCATCGGCGATCCCTATGTCACCAAGCGCCAGAAGGATGAACGGGCCGGCGGTCTGGGCCTCGGCCTCTTCATCGCCAAGACGCTGCTGGAGCGTTCCGGCGCCAAATTAACCTTCGGCAACCGCACCGGCGACCAGCCAGGGGCGCGCGTCTCGGTCGATTGGCCGCGGGCCCGCATGGAGGCCAAGGGCGTGAAATGACTTTACCGGCATAGCCTTAGGGGTGATAAGCTGATCCCGATCAAGAGTTGACGACATCCGCGACGGAAGACGAAAAATGGCTGAAAACATCGAACCGCAGACGGCATCCGACGATATCGGGCCGGATCCCTCGCTTCTTCTCGTCGATGACGACGCGCCCTTCCTGCGCCGTCTGGCGCGCGCCATGGAAACCCGTGGCTTTGCCGTCGATACGGCCGAATCGGTCGCCGAAGGCATTGCCAAGGCGAAGACCAATCCGCCGAAATATGCCGTGGTCGACCTTCGCCTCGGCGACGGCAGCGGCCTCGACGTTATCTCCGCCATCCGCCAGCGCCGCGACGACACCCGCATCATCATGCTGACTGGCTACGGCAACATCGCCACCGCCGTGAACGCGGTGAAGCTCGGCGCGGTCGATTACCTCGCCAAGCCCGCCGATGCCGACGACATCTTCGCCGCGCTGACCCAGCGTCCCGGCGAGAAGGCGGAGCTGCCGGAAAACCCGATGTCGGCGGACCGCGTGCGCTGGGAACACATCCAGCGCGTCTATGAAATGTGCGACCGCAACGTCTCCGAGACGGCCCGTCGCCTCAACATGCACCGCCGCACGCTGCAACGCATTCTGGCCAAGCGCGCCCCGAAATAGAGCATCACGCACAGGTGCCGAAGAGAGGTAACGGTGGCGGGCAAGAGGGTGCGGCGCAGAATAGGCGATATTCTACGGATCGACTTAGGCGGCGGTCAGCATTGTTATGCGCAGGTCTCTGGTGAGCCAGTGATCGTCTTCTTCGATGGCATTTTCGCCAGAGCCATCTCAATAGATGATATTCCCATGCTCCCCGTTGCCTTCAGGTTGTGCGTCTCCAATTACGTCATCACGAAAGGGGTTTGGCCGGTCGTTGGCTCAAGGCCTTTGACGTCCGAGAATGCTGAAGAACCCTTCTTCTACAGACAGGACGACAGCGGCCGCCTTTTTCTCTGCCACTCCTCGTTCGCCTCTCAGAATTATGAGCGACCAGCATCATTGATGGAGTGCATCGGGCTAGAATGTGCTGCTGTATGGGACCCGGAACATGTCATCGATCGATTGCGCGATCATGCTCTGGGTCAACCCAATCGATGGGTTGAGAGTCTGAAAATAAAGGTTCCCTCAACTTCCAGCTGACAGTGCGACGGAATCAACAACTACGCCGGCTCGTCCCTGCGCCCCGAGACGATCGCCGA
The DNA here is from genome assembly GCF_049199205.1 of Shinella sp. M31. Classification (NCBI taxonomy): domain Bacteria; kingdom Pseudomonadati; phylum Pseudomonadota; class Alphaproteobacteria; order Hyphomicrobiales; family Rhizobiaceae; genus Shinella; species Shinella sp. M31. Next base: position 5,401 of record NZ_JBLZPH010000089.1, read on the forward strand.
CATATCCGGCCCGTCGCGCCGCGAATCCATCGCAAACTCCGCCAGAAGCAGCCGGCCCGCGGCGACGCGGGCGAAGGCGAAGGTGACGGCCTTGCGCGTCGGGGCGGCCAGCTTATGCTCCGGCGCCTCGCGCAGCATGTGCGCGCCGTAGCCATCGGAGAGGATGAGGCCGCACTCCTCCGGGAAAATATCGAGCGGCACATCCTTGTGGGTCGCAAAAAACAGCCGGTCGCAATGACGGCGGTAGTCGGGCCATTTGCGGTCGACGCGAAAATCCTCGATCGACGTCTTGATCTCGACGATCCAGATCTCGCCCTTGTCCGACAGGCTGATCAGATCGGCGCGCCTTCCGCTTGCGAGCGTCAGCTCCGGCAACACCGCATGGCGCATCTCCATCAGCATGCGCTGCACGCCGCGGCGCACCATCATGGCACGATCCGACTGGCGGCCGTCGAGCAGCGGATTGTCGTTGTGAAGGGAAACGATCGTCATCGGTCACATCCTTGCGAATCACATTCTAGCCGCCGATCCCGCGAAATCGATTCGGCCGCGCCGGAAAACGTTAAGACAGCGGGCAAAACTGCGGCGAGAAAAAGACTCTGTTAACTGCGCGACTTTGTTCTTGTGCGGCTTCGACCCGACAGGCGGCAAGGCTATTGAACGGCGCGCGGCGGCGTGCTTGGCAGTGTCTGGGCTGAGCGGAAGCGGCGGGATACCGGTATTGTTGTTGCAAAAAAACAATCCGGCAGCTTTTTGCTTTCGCATAAGCCCATGCCGCAGCGCACACACTTGCATTGACTGGTTTAATCGAAAATAAACCATAATCGATGAAAGTTCCCGCGTCCCGGAACTTCTAATTCCTTTACAAGAGACCCTCATGCGCTTCCGCAATGCCCTCCTCCTGTGCGGCCTCGCAGCAGCCGTCACGCTCGCTGGTTGCTCCTCGTCCTCGACCTCCCTTCCGGGCGAAAAGGTGGCGACGAATGCCATCTTCACGTCGGATTACGGCGCCGTCGAAGACAATGGTTATGCCCTGCCGGCAATCCCGATCAACAAGGTGAACACCAAGTTCCACCGCCAGATCGTCGATTACGCCACCAGCGAGAAGCCCGGCACGATCGTCGTCAACACGCCGAACCGCTTCCTCTATTACGTTCTGCCCGGCGGCAAGGCCGTGCGTTACGGCATCGGCGTCGGCAAGTCGGGTTTCGCGTGGCAGGGTGAAGCCTATATCGCCTGGAAGCAGGAATGGCCGACCTGGCACCCGCCGAAGGAAATGGCAGACCGCAAGCCCGACGTCGCACGCTACGTCAAGGACGGCATGGGCCCGGGCCTGAAGAACCCGCTCGGCGCCCGCGCCATGTACCTCTTCAATGAAAAGGGCCAGGACACGCTGTTCCGCCTGCACGGCACGCCGGAATGGGCTTCCATCGGCACGGCCGCCTCGTCGGGCTGCATCCGCCTGATGAACCAGGATATCATCGATCTCTACAGCCGCGTCCGCCCTGGCAAGGGCGCCCGCGTCGTCGTGCAGCAGTAAACGCACGACCGTCATTATATAGAAGAAGCCGCCGGAGCGATCCGGCGGCTTCTTTCGTTTTGCGCTTTGAACGGCAAGGCGGTGAACCACCCTGCCGCAAGGCAGATCAGGCCGCTGCGGCCTTCAGCTCGAGGCGGCGGCGGTGGAGGACCGGTTCGGTATAGCCGTTCGGCTGCGCGCGGCCCTCAAGCACGAGCTCGACGGCGGCCTTGAAGGCGATAGAGCCGTCGAAATTGCCGGCCATCGGGCGGTACAGCGAATCACCGGCATTCTGCCCATCGACGACGGCGGCCATGCGCTTCATCGTCTCAAGGATTTGGGCTTCGGTGATGACGCCGTGGTGCAGCCAGTTGGCGAGGTGCTGGGCGGAGATGCGCAGCGTCGCGCGGTCCTCCATCAGGCCGACATCGTTGATATCGGGAACCTTCGAGCAGCCGACGCCCTGGTCGATCCAGCGCACGACATAACCGAGGATGCCCTGCGCATTGTTGTCGAGCTCGCGCTGGATTTCCTCCGGCGTCCAGTTCGGCCGGACCGCGACCGGAACGGAGAGGATGTCGCTGAGCTTTGCCCGCGGGCGGGCGCGCAGCGCGGTCTGGACGTCAGCGACATTGACCTTGTGATAGTGCGTCGCATGCAGCGTCGCCGCCGTCGGCGAGGGCACCCAGGCGGTGTTGGCGCCGGCCTTGGGATGGGCGATCTTCTGCTCCAGCATCGCGGCCATCAGGTCCGGCATGGCCCACATGCCCTTGCCGATCTGCGCATGGCCCGACAGGCCGCATTCGAGGCCGATATCGACGTTCCAGTTCTCGTAGGCGGAAATCCAAGAGGCCTGCTTCATGTCGCCCTTGCGGATCATCGGACCGGCTTCCATCGAGGTGTGGATCTCGTCGCCGGTGCGGTCGAGGAAGCCGGTATTGATGAAGACGACGCGGTCCTTGGCAGCGCGGATCGCCTCCTTGAGGTTGACGGTCGTGCGGCGCTCCTCATCCATGATGCCCATCTTCATCGTGTTGGGCGCCATGCCGACAGCGGCCTCGACGCGGCCGAACAGCTTGGACGCGAAGGCGACTTCTTCCGGGCCGTGCATCTTCGGCTTGACGACATACATCGAGCCTTCACGTGAATTCTTGCGGCGGCCGTTGACGCCGATATCATGCAGCGCGATCAGCGCGGTCACCATGGCGTCCATGATGCCTTCCGGCACCTCGTTGCCATCACGGTCGCGGATCGCCGGATTGGTCATGAGGTGGCCGACATTGCGCACCAGCATCAGCGAGCGGGCGCGCAGCGACGCGGCCGAACCATCCGGCGCGGTGTAGGCGCGGTCGGGGTTGAGCCGGCGGGTAATGGTCTTGCCGCCCTTGGCAACCTCTTCGGTCAGGTCGCCCTTCATCAGGCCAAGCCAGTTGCGATAGACAACGACCTTGTCCTCGGCGTCGACGGCGGCGACGGAATCCTCGCAGTCCATGATGGTGGTCAGCGCCGATTCGATGACGACGTCGGAGATATGCGCCGCGTCGTCCTTGCCGGTCGGCGTCGTCGCATCCACGCGGATTTCGATATGCAGGCCGTTGTTGCGCAGCAGGATACGCGTCGGTGCCGCGGCGTCACCGACAGAACCGGCAAATTTCGCCTCATCCGCAAGGCCTGTCTTGCCGCCGCCGACCAGTGCGACGACGAGCTTGCCGCCCTCGACGGCAAGGCCCGCGGCCTCGCGCCAGGACGAGCCGGCAAGCGGTGCTGCGTCATCGAGGAAGGCCTTCGCCCAGGCGACGACCTTGGCGCCCCGCACGGGATTGTAGCCCTTGCCCTTTTCCGCGCCGTCGGTTTCCGGAATGGCATCCGTGCCGTAGAGCGCATCATAGAGCGAGCCCCAGCGCGCATTGGCGGCGTTCAGCGCGTAGCGCGCATTCATGACGGGAACGACGAGTTGCGGGCCGGCGAGGCTGGCGATCTCCGGATCGACATTGTCCGTCGTGACGGAGAAGTCGCCGCCCTCGGGCAGGAGATAGCCGATCTCGCGCAGGAAGGCCTCATAGGCCGCCATGTCCGATGGTGCGCCGTTTTCGCGATACCAGGCGTCGAGCTTTTCCTGCAGCGCATCGCGCTTGGCGAGCAACGCGCGGTTCTCCGGAGCCAGATCATGCACGATGGCGGAAAATTCGGCGAAATAGCGCTCCGCATCCACGCCGGTGCCGGGAAGGGCTTCCGTGACGATGAAATCATAAAGGGCGCTGTCGATCGAAAGACCGGCTTTTTCGGTATAAGACATCTGAAAAGGCTCCGAATGGGCGGGACAAGGGGGAGTATCCCGAATGGTCCCACTTTCCGGAGGTTTCATTGAGTGTCAATTCGGCAAGGGTATAAAGAATTTATTCCGCTCGGGAATAAATCCTACTTATACCTCTTCCGCGATGCGCGGGCGGCCGCTGGCAGTGGCGGTAAACCGTGCCTCGATCAGCTTGCGCGACCCTTCCACTTCCGGCGCATCGATGGCCTCCGACAGGGTCACGGCCGGCTCGTCCGCTCCATTGGCGCGTGCGGCCTGCAGCGCGGCCGTCATCGCCCGCTCCTTGGCGAGCGAGAAGGCCTTCTCCTCGTCGATGAGGCGCACGCTGTCGCCCGCGCCATTGACGATGAAAATGCCCTCTTCCGGCTGCGTCACGAAAACCGTGACGGCATTGCGCACCTGGCCGACGACGGCCCCGACGGCGTTCGCCACGCCGGCATCCGAGGGAATGGAGGATTCGGCGCCCAGCATGTCGGCAATGGCGGGATAATAGACCGGCGCGGAGGCGCCGAGGCCGACCAGCGGCCGGTCGAGTGCGATGCGGAACTTCACGATGCCGGGAACGCGGTGCAGCGCCCGGTCGATGGAGATCGAATTGGCCGGATCGAGCGCGCCCACGCCGTCATCGGCGAGGCAGGCGGAGAGGATGACGTCGGCCGATTGCCGCGTGAGACGGTCGACCAGCGCGCGGGCCAGCGCTTCCGGCGTCTCGGCGATCGGTTTGCCGGTGCCGTCCTTGGTCCGGGCGGCCAGTTCGAGGCCGAGACGGGCGGCGACGGCATCCCATTGCCCCTGCCCGCCCAGCACATGCATGGCATCTGACGGCGTGATGCCGCAGATATGCACGAGGCCGCGCGCGACCAGTCGGTCGAGCGTCGCCTTCTGCGGCGTCGAGACGAGCAGGCCGTCGAGCGGCAGCGGAGTCGCGCCGATCTTGTCGTAAAGCGCCTGTTCCTGCGCCGTCAGGCCGCTCGCCAGCCGCTCCGGCACGCCGGTGCGCACCGCAAAACGCCCGTCATGGCGGCCCATATGCGGCGCGCGCAACTGGCGCTCCAGCACGGGAACCACCGCTTCGGGATGTAGCTGCGAGGCGAGGCTGAGCGGCATGAAGCGGCGCGGCCCCAGATCGATCTTCGCCTTGAGGCCGCGGTCGTTGATGCGCACTTCCGAATCGCCGCCGAGACCGAAGGTCCGCATCGCGACAGCTTCCACCATGGTGCGATAGCCGCCAACGACGGCGCCTTCCGCATCGAGCTTCGGCCGGCCGTTGTCGAGCACCGCAACGTCGGTCGTCGTACCGCCGATGTCGGAGACGACGGCATTGTCGAGCCCGGTCAGATGGCGTGCGCCGACGAGGCTTGCCGCCGGGCCGGACAGAATAGTCTCGATCGGCCGCAACCGCGCTTCCGCCGCCGAGATCAGCGCGCCATCGCCACGCACCACCATCATCGGCACGTGGATGCCGCGGCGCTGGAGATAATCCTCGCAGGCACCGATCAGCCGGTCGATCATCGAGACGAGGCGGGCGTTGAGCAGTGTCGTCAAGGCACGGCGCGGGCCGCCGAGCTTCGACGAGAGCTCATGGCTGCAGGTGACGGGCAGATGCGATACCTCGCGGATACGGTCGCGCACGCGCTGCTCATGCGCCGGGTTGCGCACGGCGAAATAGCCGGCGACGGCAAAGGAGGAGACGGTTTGCGACAGCTGCGGCAGGGCCTCGTCCAGCGCCGCCATGTCGAGCGGCGTCTCGTTGCCATGCACGTTGTGGCCGCCGGGCAGGAAAAGCACGGGGTCGTTGCCGAGCGCGTCGGCAAGCCCGTCGCGCTTGAGATCGTCAGGCGAAAAACCGATCATCACGAGGCCGGCGCGACCGCCCTGCCCCTCGACCAGCGCATTGGTGGCGAGCGTCGTCGACAGCGAGACGAGGCCGATGGCCGCCACCGGCACCTGCGCCTCCGTCAGCACCGCCTCCACCGCGCCGGATATGCCGACCGCAAGATCGTGGCGCGTGGTCAGCGCCTTGGCGCGGGCGACGACGCCCCTGGTTTCGCTGTAGAGCACGGCGTCCGTATAGGTGCCGCCGGTATCGATGCCGAGTAACAAATGGTCTGCCACGAGAATTCTTCCGAGTGCCGCCCCGTCTCTTTTCAAAAGGGCCTGGCTCTTTTCAAAGCGGGTGTGGAATGGTGTTATTGCATGTCCAAGCCAAATGCCACCATCCCGCCGGCGACATCAGGTGAAAGAACGAGGAGCATTCCAGTGATCCACCCTTCCCTCCGACGGCCGCTGCTGGCGCGCCTTCTTCTTGGCGCAGCCCTCGTTGCCGCCAGCCTGCCCGCAAAGGCCCAGGAAAATGACGAAGAAGAGTACAAGGCGCAGATCCCCGACGTTGCGATCTACAAGGCGATGCTGGACGCCAACAAGCAGACCGGCTGGGTGCAGTTCCGCGAATTCTCCGGCCAGCAGCTCATCTATTTCACGGCCTTGCAGACCATGCATTGCCGGCTGAAGGAGGTGCGCTACTCGATCAATTCCGACACGCTCGACAAGACCTTCCCGATGGCGGCCTGCGATCCTGAGCTGCCCTTCAACCTGCCGTCGGACGACAGCCAGAACTGGCTCTATCTCAACCTGAAGCCGGGCGAGGCCCAGACGATTGCCGTGCAGGCGGTGTGGGACGACGGCAGCGGCAGCGAGATCGTCGTCTACCAGCCCTGCAAGAACCCGGAAGCGACCTGCGCCTCGATCAAGACGATCAAGAAGCCGAAGAAGCGTGGGGACGAGCCCGCACCCGTAACGCCAGCCCGTTAGCCGGCTGCGTCGTCAGGCGCTGCACCGGCCAAGGCTTGGTGTCCTCGGTCATGTCGAAGCGGAAGCGATGCATCAAAACCCCGAGCGCGATGATCGCCTCCTGCATGGCGAAGGTCGCACCGATGCAGATGCGCGGCCCCGCCCCGAACGGCATATACTGGAAGCGATGGATCGCTTCGCGATTCTCCGGCAGGAAGCGCTCCGGCATATAGGCGCGCGGCTTCTGCCAGAGCAGCGCATGGCGGTGCAGCGTCCAGGGCATGACGAGAATGGTGACGTCGCGGGGGATTTCGACCACCTCGCCGGACGGGCTCGTCCAGCGGTCGTCCGCGATCGCCTCGCGGTTGATCGAGGGTGCGGGCGGATAGAGCCGCATCGCCTCCTCGAAGGCCGCCCGCGTCCAGGGCATGCGGTCCAGCCAGTCGACGGGATCGGCACCGCTTGCGACGACCCGGTCGATCTCCTCTTCAATCGCGTCGCGCACATGCGGGGAATTGGCCACGCAATAGAGTGTCCAGGCGAGCGCCCGCGCCGTCGTCTCATGGCCGGCGCCGATGAACGTAAGGATGTTGTCCTCCACCTCCTCCATGGTCAGCCCCTCCGGCCCGGCCGCGCGCAACAGCAGCGTCAGGAAGTCGTTGGGCGCATCGCCATCGTCCGCCGCCATGCGCTTCAGGCGCAGATCCATCGTATCGCGCACGATCTTTCGGAATTTGCCCAGAACCCTGAGACCGCCGATGCGCGTCACGCGCGGCACCCAGGAGGGCGCGCGCAAAAGATCCATCGGATCGACCCGTCCCATGGAATGCAGGAGATCGTCCACATCATCGGCGAAATTATTGGAGGACGTGACGATCTCGCCGGAAAACAGCGTTTCGGAGAGGATCGAAAAGGCCAGTTCCGTCATGTCGTTGCCGATATCGAAGATCGTGCCCTCGGCACCCTCGTACTTCTTCGCATAAAGCTGCGACTGCGCCAGCATCTGCGTGGCAAAGCCCTTGGCATGGCGCGGCGTGAAGATCGGCGCCACGGCCTTGCGCGATCGGCGCCACACCGCCCCCTCCGCCGTCAAAAGACCGTCGCGCAGGATCGGGCGCAGCACGAGCTGGCGCACCACGGCCATCTTGTAGTTCTGGGCATTGTCGACGAGCAGGTATTTGATCAGGCCGGGATCGTTGACGATCAGCGTCTTCTCGCCGAAGAAGCTCGTCATGATCCACGGCAGCGTATAGGACGGCTCGCCCCACAGTTCGAGCGGATTGCGCAAGACCGTCCGGATGATCTCGAGCTTCGACGGCGGTACGGTGCGCGGGATCGGGGCCGGCGGTTCGAACGGCTCGGGACGCATGTCCATCATCTGCCTCCTTGTGATCGGTCCGTCTTACGGGAAGACTGAGCCGATATGGAGGCGGAGGTTAGAGGAGAGACTGAAGCTCCGCCAGCTTGTCGTTGATCAGCCAGCCGTAATAGTTCTCTTCCGGCCAGGTGACTTCGCCGGCCGCGCGGCGTGCGGCGAAGGCGGCGGCGCGGGCGTCGGGGTTGCCGATATTGTAGAGCGTCGAGGTCAGACCCGGGTTCTTCGAAATATCGACGCCAGCGATCGTCTTGTACGCATCGATCGAACGGCGGATGGAGGCAGCCATATAGGCGAGCGAGATATCGGGATCCATGATCGCCTGGTAGACGCCGGCCGCATCGTTTTCGTCGAGCTTGTCGTAGCCGGAGATGCGCGAGACGTCGTCGGTCAGGGTCAGTGCCGTCAGCGGATTGATCTGTCCGAGACCGAAGGTCTGGCCGGCATAGAAGGGCTGGAAGAACACCGCGCTGAAGCGATTGTTCGGGAAGGACGTGCCGCCGACGGTCTCGCCCTTGAACGTACGGTTCCAGACGCTCTCACGGCAGGTCCACAGCGCGTAGGAGCCCTTCTTGTCGGCGCATTTGGCGAATTCCGGCCGCGCGACGAAATCGGCGACATTTTCGCCGTCATAGGCGAAGCGGAAGCTGCCGGTATAGGAGGCCGCCTTCACATAATAGCTCTGCAGCCGGTCATAGGCGTCGACATTGTAGGTGTGCTCGCCGACGATGGCGCCCACCATATGGATCGGGGCAATGCCGTATTTCGCCGCCGTCGCCTTGATCTTGCTGGTCAGTTGGCGATCGCTCGCCAGGAGATCGCGGACTTTCTCGTACTTGGCATCGAAGGAGGTCTTGCCCGCCTTGGTGCGGCGCACGGAGGCGCCGGGAATGGCCGGCTGCTCGGCATTGCGGTTGCCTTCGGGCACCACGTCCATCGCCATGACCGTGGTCTGGCTCTGGAAAACGAGCGTGGCGGCAAGGGCAAACACAGGGATGAGCTGACGCACGGTTGCGGTTCCTGTCTGATCGAATCTGTCGGCGGATGGCAGGACCGATGCAAGACAATCGTGTCGGAATGATGCCAGCGCGGGCAAAGGCCTAGGCCGCGTCGCCTTCTCTGTCGAGCAAAAAAGCGGCACCGGCGACGCCGAATGGGGCGCCGGTGCCGAAAGGTCACAGGATGTAGCGCGACAGGTCGGTATTGGCCGCAAGAGCCCCGACATGTTTCCTGACATATTCCGCGTCGATCAGAAGCGTATTGCCGCCCCTGTCCGGCGCCTCGAAGGAAATCTCGTCGAGCACCCGTTCCATGACCGTCTGAAGGCGGCGGGCGCCGATATTCTCGACGCTGGCATTGAGCTGCACGGCAACATCGGCCAGCGCATCCAGCGCGTCCTCGGTGAAATCGAGTTCGACGCTCTCGGTCTCCATCAACGCCTTGTACTGGCGAATAAGGCTCGCCTCCGTCTCCGTCAGAATGCGGCGGAAGTCTTCTTTGGTCAGCGCCTTCAGCTCGACGCGGATCGGCAGGCGACCCTGCAATTCCGGCAAGAGGTCCGAGGGCTTGGAGACATGGAACGCGCCTGAGGCGATGAAGAGGATATGGTCGGTCTTCACCGGCCCATATTTCGTCGCCACCGTCGTGCCCTCGACGAGCGGCAGCAGGTCGCGCTGCACGCCCTCGCGGGAGACGCCCGCGCCCATGCCGCCATCGCGCGCCGCGATCTTGTCGATCTCGTCGATGAAGACGATGCCGTCGTTTTCTGCCGAGCGGATCGCCTCGCGCTGAATTTGTTCATTGTCGAGCAGCTTGTCGGATTCGTCGTCGATCAGGATCTTGTACGAATCCTTGACGGTCGTCTTGACCTTCTTCGTGCGGGCGCCCATCGCCTTGCCGAACATTTCTGACAGGTTCAGCACGCCGATATTGGCGCCCGGCATGCCGGGAATTTCGAAACCGCCGGGCGTGCCGGTATCGGCGACGTCGATTTCGATCTCCTTGTCGTCAAGCTCGTTGTTGCGCAGCTTCTTACGGAAACTGTCGCGGGTCGCGGGCGAAGCGGTGGCGCCGACCAGCGCGTCGAGCACGCGTTCCTCGGCATTGGCATGAGCCTTGGCCGTCACCTCCGAGCGCTTCTTCTCGCGCACCAGGCCGATGCCGACCTCGACGAGGTCGCGCACGATCTGCTCGACGTCACGGCCGACATAACCGACCTCAGTGAACTTGGTGGCCTCGACCTTCACGAAGGGCGCACCGGCAAGCTTGGCGAGACGGCGGGAAATCTCCGTCTTGCCGACACCGGTCGGGCCGATCATCAGGATGTTCTTCGGCATCACCTCGTCGCGCAGGTCCGGCGCAAGCTGGTGCCGGCGCCAGCGGTTGCGCAGCGCGATGGCCACAGCGCGCTTGGCGTCGTGCTGGCCGATAATGTAGCGGTCGAGTTCGGAGACGATCTCGCGGGGGGAAAAATTGGTCATGGTTTCCTCTAGCGACGGTCCCGGGCCATCATCAGCGCCGGGCCGTCCTCAGTCATGCGTTGATCGAAGACATGGAATCCGGCCTTTTCATAGGCCCGGATGGCATGGGCATTGTCGGGATGCGGATCGAGCACCACCCGCTCCATTCCCTCTGAAAACACGGTCTTCACGAAGGCCTCGATCATCGCCGGCCCGTGGCCGATGCCGACCATGTCGGAGGGGCCGATGAACTGGTCGATGCCGACGGTGCGGTCGGGGCGATCACCGAAGGACAGGTCCTGGGGGTCGATCCTGTAGGCTTGCAGATAGGCGAACGGCGTTCCGGCATGGAGCACCACGAAGGATGTCATGGCCGGATCGTCGAAATCCGCCGCGATGCCGGCGACTTCGTCGGCCGGTTCACCCCACCAGCGCCGGACATGCGGCGCATTGAGCCAGCGTTCCAGCATCGGCAGGTCGGCTTCGGTCACCGGCCGGAAGGTGTAAGCCTCAGCGGTCGGCATCCAGCGTCTCCACCACGAAATTGTGGTTGGTGTAGACGCAGATGTCGCCGGCGATCTGCATGGCCTTGCGGGCGATCTCTTCCGCCGACTTGTCGCTGTCCATGAGCGCGCGGGCGGCGGCATAAGCGTAGTTGCCGCCAGACCCGATCGCCATCGTGCCGTGTTCCGGCTCCAGCACGTCGCCATTGCCGGTCAGCGCGAGCGTGACGGTCTTGTCGGCAACGAGCATCATCGCCTCGAGACGGCGCAGGTAGCGGTCGGTGCGCCAGTCCTTGGCAAGCTCGACGGCCGCGCGCATCAGCTGGTCGGGATATTGTTCGAGTTTGGCTTCCAGCCGTTCGAGCAGCGTGAAGGCGTCAGCCGTCGCGCCGGCGAAACCGGCGATCACGTCGCCCTTGCCGAGGCGGCGCACCTTGCGCGCATTGCCCTTCATGACGGTCTGGCCAAGGCTCACCTGGCCGTCGCCCGCCATCACCACCTTGCCGTCCTTGCGGACGGTGATGATCGTCGTGGCGTGCATGGAAGCGTAGGGATTGTGTTCACTCATAGGATACCTCTGGGGCCCGGAAACCGGGCGGGTACACCGCCTGCGAGGCGGCCTCGTTGTCTCCTATGTAAGCGGCGTTTCGCCAATTGCAAACGCCGGCATCCGGTCGCTGCCCGGCCCGCACGCAGGGAAAGCGGGACAAGCATGCCGCCGTCCAAAATAAGCCTTGCTTTCCCCACTTGATGAGGCGGTTATGGTCTCCCAGCAACGCAAAAGGGTTACGGCAATGGCAAAAGGGCAGGTCCGCAGCAACAAGGAAACGCGCAAACCCAAGAAGGACAAGGTGGCCGAAAAAGCCCCACCGACCCTGGGATCGCAGGTGAAGAACAGCGAGAGCGCGACGAAGAAGAAATGAGGCGTTGCAAGGGGATGCGAGCATGTCCGTATCCCCTTGTCCTCCATCCTCTCCCCTTCGTCTCTCCCCGGTCATGAAGCATTTGACCGAGGTTGTTTGGTGTTTGCCCAAAATACGGTGGTAATCCGGTTCGGCCTTATCTTCCGCTCCTGAAGAACGCCTCGCCACACGAAAACAAAGCTCCCCGCAGCGGCATAGCTTTCGCGCGGCGCCGCGGATCATTCCATCCTTCCGGCGGCAAGCCCAGCGCGCCCTTTCCGCATGCGCCGAACGCCCTTGAAAGACTGGTGTTTTTTCAAGAGCCCTGTTAAGGAGCGGCGGTAAAATTACCGGAGACTGCCATGAGCCGCACCGCCAGCGTTTCGCGCAAGACGAACGAGACCTCCGTATCGGTCACCGTCGACATCGACGGCACCGGCACGTCGCGCATTTCGACGGGCGTCGGTTTCTTTGACCATATGCTCGACCAGCTGTCGCGCCATTCGCTCATCGACATGGAGATCAAGACCGAAGGCGACCTGCATGTCGATGACCACCATACGGTGGAAGACACGGGCATCGCCATCGGGCAGGCCATTGCCAAGGCGCTCGGCGACCGTCGCGGCATCACGCGCTATGCCTCGCTCGACCTCGCCATGGACGAGACGATGACGCGCGCCGCCGTCGATGTCTCCGGCCGTCCCTTCCTCGTCTGGAACGTCACGTTCTCGGCGCCGAAAATCGGCACGTTCGACACCGAGCTGGTGCGCGAATTCTTCAACGCGCTCGCCCAGCATGCCGGCATCACGCTGCATATCCAGAACATCTACGGCGCCAACAACCATCATATCTCGGAAACGTGCTTCAAGGCCGTCGCACGCGTGCTGCGCACCGCGACCGAGATCGATCCCCGCCAGGCGGGCCGCGTTCCCTCGACGAAGGGTTCGCTGGCCTGACCCAAAGGCAAGGCTGGAGGCCGTCATGGCCACATTCCTCGTTCTGATACCGCCGGGCACGACATCCGGTGACGAAAACGCCCGTATCGTCCGCGACCGCTTTTCCTGGGTCGCGTTCGTCCTGCCCGTCGTCTGGCTGCTCTGGCATCGCGCCTGGCTTGCCGCAGCTCTTGCCTTCGCCGTCCAGGCGCTCGGCGCGGCGATTGCGGATCATCCGGTCTTCGGCCTCGCCGGCCTCGGCCTCTGCCTTGCCACCAATCTCATCGTCGCGCTCGAAGGCCCGGCCATGCTGGTCGCCGGCCTAGAGCGCCGGGGCTGGACGGTCGATGCGGTGATTTCGGCCGACGACCGCGCCACGGCGGAAGAGATTTATTATACGGAAACCCCGGCCGCTGCGGCGGAAACGCGCGACGGCGTTTCGCTCCCGGCCTCGGAAACCTCCGCGCGCCGGCACGCTCCCATGCTTGGCCTCGTCGGTTTCAAGGAAGGACGCTAGAATGCGCGTTGCAATCATCGATTACGGCTCGGGCAATCTGCGCTCGGCCACCAAGGCCTTCGAGCGCGCCGCCCGTGAGGCCGGTATCGCGGCCGAGATCGACCTGACGGACAAGGCCGAGCGCGTCGCGAGCGCCGACCGCGTCGTGCTGCCCGGTGTCGGCGCCTATGCCGATTGCCGCCGCGGCCTCGATGCGGTGCCCGGCATGGTCGAAGCGCTGCGCGAGACCGTCGAGGCGAAGGCCCGCCCCTTCCTCGGTGTCTGCGTCGGCATGCAGCTGATGTCCTCACGGGGTCTCGAAAAAACCACGACCGAAGGCCTCGACTGGATCAAGGGCGACGTCGTCAAGATGACGCCCGATGATCCCGAACTGAAGATCCCGCAGATAGGCTGGAACACGCTGGATCGCAGGCAAACCCATCCGCTGTTTTCAGGCATTCCGGAGACGCTGCACGCCTATTTCGTGCACTCCTACCATCTCGCCGTGGAAAACCCGGAGGATGTGGTCGCGACCGTCGATTACGGCGGCCCGATGACCGCCTTCGTCGCCAGCGGCAACAAGGCCGGCGCGCAGTTCCATCCGGAAAAGAGCCAGACGCTCGGCCTCGCCCTCATCACCAATTTTCTGCGCTGGAAGCCGTAAAATGATCCTCTTTCCCGCCATCGACCTGAAAGACGGCCAGTGCGTTCGCCTGAAACTCGGCGATATGGACCAGGCCACCGTCTACAATCCCGACCCGGCCGCACAGGCGAAAGCCTTTGAGGATCAGGGTTTCGAGTGGCTGCACGTCGTCGACCTCAACGGCGCCTTCGCCGGCGAGAGCGTCAACGGCGCCGCCGTCGATGCCATTCTCAAGACGACGAAGAACCCGGTGCAGCTCGGCGGCGGTATCCGCACGCTCGACCATATCGAAAACTGGCTGTCGCGCGGCCTTTCCCGCGTCATCCTCGGCACCGTCGCGGTGCGCGATCCGGCGCTGGTCATCGAGGCCTGCAAAAAATTCCCCGGCAAGGTCGCCGTCGGCATCGACGCCAAGGGCGGCAAGGTCGCCGTCGAGGGCTGGGCGGAAGCCTCCGAACTCGGCGTGATCGAGCTGGCGAAGAAGTTCGAGGGTGCCGGCGTCGCCGCGATCATCTACACCGACATCGACCGCGACGGCATTCTCGCCGGCATCAACTGGGCCTCCACCTTGCAGCTCGCCGACGCCGTTTCCATTCCGGTCATCGCCTCCGGCGGCCTTGCCTCGATGGACGACATCCGCCGCCTCGTCGCACCCGACGCGCGCAAGCTCGAAGGCGCGATTTCCGGCCGCGCGCTCTATGACGGTCGTATCGATCCGACCGAAGCACTCGCCGTGATCCGCGACGCGAAAGGACGTGCAGCATGACCCTGAAAGCGCGCGTCATTCCCTGCCTCGACGTCAAGGACGGCCGCGTCGTCAAGGGCGTCAGCTTCCTCAATCTCGTCGATGCCGGCGATCCCGTCGAATCGGCCAAGGTCTATGATGCGGCCGGTGCCGACGAGCTGTGTTTCCTCGACATCACCGCCTCCTCCGACAACCGCGACACGATCTTCGACGTCGTGGCGCGCACGGCCGATCATTGCTTCATGCCGCTGACCGTCGGCGGCGGCGTGCGCACGGTCGCCGATATCCGCAAGCTGCTTCTCGCCGGTGCCGACAAGGTCTCGATCAACTCGGCGGCCGTCTCCAACCCGGATTTCGTGGCGGAAGCCGCCGACAAGTTCGGCAACCAGTGCATCGTCGTCTCGATCGATTCGAAGAAGGTCTCGGCCCAAGGCGAAGAGGACCGCTGGGAAATTTTTACCCATGGCGGCCGCACAGCGACCGGCATCGACGCCGTGACCTTCGCCGAGAAGATGGTCGAGCGCGGGGCCGGCGAACTGCTGCTCACCTCCATGGACCGCGACGGCCAGAAGGGTGGCTACGACATTGCGCTGACCCGGACCATCGCCGACCGCGTCTCCGTACCCGTCATCGCGTCCGGTGGGGTCGGCACGCTCGATCACCTGGTCGAGGGCGTGCGCGACGGCCACGCGACGGCGGTGCTCGCCGCCTCCATCTTCCACTTCGGCGCCTATACGGTCGGCGAAGCCAAGCGCCACATGGCCGAGCATGGCATTGCCATGCGGCTCGACTGAGGAGACAGCGATGAGCACCTTCACTCTTGCCGATCTCGTCGAGATCGTGGATGCCCGCGCCAAGGCCGATCCCGCGGAAAGCTGGACGGCCAAGCTCGTGGCTTCAGGACAGCAGAAAGCAGCGAAAAAGCTCGGAGAAGAGGCCGTCGAGACCGTTATCGCGGCCATCGAGGGCGACAAGGCCGCCTTGACGAGCGAAACGGCCGATTTGCTCTATCATCTGATGGTCGTATTGAAAATCGGCGGGGTGGCGTTACAAGATGTCATGGGGGAGCTGGAACGGCGCACGAGCCAATCCGGTCTCGTGGAGAAGGCCAGCCGGAAAAGCTGATGATTCAGGCAGCGCGTGACAAGGACCAGCCGGATATTCCGGACGATTTCGGCAACCGGGATTATTCGCCCTACCGCTTTTTCACGGCAGACGAATGGGCTCATTTCCGGGCCGACACGCCCCTGACGCTGAAGGCTGACGAAGTCCAGCGGTTGCGCTCGCTGGGCGACCCGATCGATCTCGACGAGGTCCGGCGCATCTATCTCTCGCTGTCGCGCCTGCTCTCGGCCCATGTCGAATCCTCGCAGATGCTGTTCGAGCAGCGCAAGCGCTTCCTCACCCTGTCGGACGAGGCCAAGACGCCCTTCGTCATCGGCATTGCCGGCTCGGTCGCCGTCGGCAAATCGACCACGGCGCGTATCCTCGCCGAGCTCCTGTCGCGCTGGCCCTCCAGCCCGAAGGTCGATCTCGTGACGACCGACGGTTTCCTCTATCCGAATGCCGTGCTCCAGCGCGAAAACCTGATGGAGCGCAAGGGTTTTCCGGAAAGCTACGATATCGGCGCGCTCCTGCGTTTCCTCTCGGCGATCAAGGCCGGCAAGAAGGATGTTCAGGCGCCGACCTATTCGCACCTCACCTATGACGTGCTGCCCAACACCTTCCGCACCATCGACCGGCCGGATATCCTGATCTTCGAAGGCATCAACGTGCTGCAATCGCGCAATTTGCCGGCAGACGGCAAGATCGTGCCGATGGTCTCCGACTTCTTCGACTTCTCGATCTACATCGATGCCGAGGAAACGCTGATCCACACTTGGTATGTCGATCGTTTCATGCGCCTGCGCGAAACCGCCTTCCGCAACCCGGATTCCTATTTCCATCGCTATGCGACGATCAGCGAGGCCGAGGCGCTGGGTATCGCGGAAAATCTCTGGCGCAACATCAACCTGAAGAACCTGCACCAGAACATTCTGCCGACCCGCCCGCGCGCCGACCTGATCCTGCAAAAGGGCAGAAATCACCTCATCGAGACGGTAGCGCTACGCAAACTGTAGCCGGATTCAAGCAAGTCCAGCAAAAGTGCGAGCGGTTTTGCGTCCGGAATTGCGCCAAACATCCTCTACGGGTTCACGCGGCGAAGCGTCAGATTGATGCGCCCGGCATTCTTCAGAAGCGTCGAAGTATCGGGGTAGATCCGGTCGACGCCGTGAAAGATCAGCCGGCTTTCCCCACCGAAAACGAAGACATCGCCGCTCGACAGCCGGAACGACCGCGTCGGATCGCTGCGAGAAACGCCGCCGACGCGAAACAGGCATTGATCGCCCAGCGAGACGGAGACGACGGGTGCCGCAAATTCGTTTTCGTCGCGGTCCTGATGCAGGCCCATTCTGGCGTCGGGGTCGTAGAAATTGACGAGACAGGCTTGCGGCGGTTTGTCGAAACCGGAGACGTCGTTCCACAGCGAAAGCAGTGCTTCAGGAATGGCCGGCCAAGGGCGGCCAGTCTCGGGATGGGTGGGTTGGTAGCGGTAGCCGCGCTCCTTGTCCGTCACCCAGCCGAGCGATCCGCAATTGGTCATGCGGACCGACATGGGTTTACCCGTCTTCGGCATGCGCGGCACGAAGAGCGGCGCCTCCGTCACAACTTGCCTGATGGCTGCGACGAGGGCTTCCTGCGCGGCACGGTCGAAATGATCGGGGAAATAGCGCAGCCCCGGCGCGAGGCCGCGCTCGGACGCCGCCACTTACGCTTCCGAAAGGTCCGGAATGCGCAGCACCTGACCGGGATAGATCTTGTCCGGGTGGGACAGCATCGGCCGGTTGGCATCGAAGATCAGCGTGTGCTTGGCGCCCTTGCCCTTGCCGTAATGCGCCTCGGCGATCTTCCAGAGATTGTCGCCCTTCTTGACAGTATAGAGCGTCGGTGCCGCGGCCGGCGTCGAGGTCTTCAGGAGTTCGGTCAGGTCGAGCTTTTCGAGCTTCAGGCCGGATTCGGGCGCGACCTTCAGCTCGGCGGCTTCCACCTTGGAAATGCGGAGCGTGTTGCCGACGGCAATGACGGCCTTTTCGAAGGCTGTCTGGTCGGCCACGACACCCTTCAGCACGCATTTGTCGCCTTCGACGGAAACCTCGACATTCTTGGTGCCGAGATCGAAGGAATCAAGTTCCTTCTTGACCGCTTCGGCGGCCGGCGCGTCCTCGTCGTCGCCGATACCGAGCTTCTTGCCGGCGTTCTTGATAAAGCTGAAGAGACCCATGCCAACCTCCCTGTTTTTTTGAACTGGAACCTGCCGGGTTCCAGGTTTTTTGTTTCGTTTGTCCTTTCGGGAAAACCGGTTCCCACTTTTCCCTGACAAACTGTAAAGCAGAGCCTTCCCGCAAAGGAAAGGTTTCGTTTCCATCCCACGCATAAACGGCCAAGTTGCGGCAATCATTCGCCGCCGGGCTTGGCCCGCATGCGTTTCACATCCGAGCGGCCGGATTTTTCCTTGAGCCGGCGTTCGATCGAACCTTTCGTCGGCTTCGTTTTGCGACGCGGCGGCGGTGGTGGCTCGGCCGCCTTGAGGATCAGCTCCTTCAGCCGCTCGCGCGCATCCTCGCGATTGCGCTCCTGGCTGCGAAAGCGGTTCGCCTCAATCATCAGCACGCCGTCCTTGGAAACCTTGCGGCCGGCGAGTTTTTCGGCGTTCACTTTCACCCGCTCGTTCAGCGACGGGGAATTCCTCAGATCGAAGAACAGCTGGACCGCTGTCGAGACCTTGTTGACGTTCTGCCCGCCGGGGCCGCCTGCCAGCACGAACTGCTCGGTCAGCTCCCAGCCGGCAATGGTGATCGTGTTGCTGATATAAAGGGGATCGCTGGCCATATGAATTCCTTTCCAGGCCGTTGTAGCGAGCGGGCCTGAAAACGGAAAGCCGTTTGCAGAGACGAAAAACCCGGCCTTTCGAGCCGGGTTTCACGTGAATCATTGCCGAAACCTTACTCGGCAGCAACCTTGAGGCCGGGTGCCGCGTCGCGCACGCTGCCATCCACCTGGTCTTCGAACTTCTCGAAGTTGGCGATGAACATGTCGACGAGCTTCTGGGCCTGCTTGTCGTAAGCAGCACCGTCGGCCCAGGTCGAGCGCGGGTCGAGGATCTTGGTGTCGACCTCCGGAACCGAAACCGGGACCTGGAAGCCGAAATTGTCGTCGCGGCGGAACAGCGCGCTCTTCAGCGAGCCATCAAGGGCGGCGGCGAGCAGAGCGCGCGTCGCCTTGATCGGCATGCGGCGGCCTTCGCCATAGGCGCCGCCGGTCCAGCCGGTGTTGACCAGCCAGCAATCGACGCCGTGTTCGGCGATGAGTTCCTTCAGGAGGTTGCCGTAGACCGTCGGGTGACGCGGCATGAAGGGGGCGCCGAAGCAGGTCGAGAAGGTGGCTTCCGGCTCGGTCACGCCACGCTCCGTGCCGGCGACCTTGGCGGTGTAGCCGGAAAGGAAGTGGTACATGGCCTGGTCGGGTGTCAGCTTGGCGATCGGCGGCATCACGCCGAAGGCATCGGCCGTCAGCATGATGATCGTCTTCGGATGCGGCGCACGGCCGGTCTCGCTGGCATTCGGAATGAAGTGCAGCGGATAGGCGCAGCGCGTGTTTTCCGTCAGCGAGCCGTCGTTGAAGTCCGGAACGCCATCGGCATCGAGCACGACGTTTTCGAGAACGGTGCCGAAACGCTGGGTCGTCGCGTGGATTTCCGGCTCGGCTTCGGCCGAAAGACGGATGGTCTTGGCGTAGCAGCCGCCTTCGAAGTTGAAGATGCCGTTTTCGCCCCAGCCGTGCTCGTCGTCGCCGATGAGCGTGCGGTTCGGGTCGGCCGAGAGCGTCGTCTTGCCGGTGCCCGACAGGCCGAAGAACACGGCGGCGTCGCCGGCCGGGCCGACATTGGCCGAGCAGTGCATCGGCATGACCTTTTCCGACGGCAGCAGCCAGTTCAGAACGGTGAAGACCGACTTCTTCATCTCACCGGCATAGTAGGTGCCGGCGATCAGCACGATGCCGCGCGACAGATCGCAGGCGATCATGGTTTCGGTGCGCGCACCGTGGCGGGCGGGATCGGCCTTGAAGGTCGGCAGGTCGATGATGGTGAGCTTCGGTGCGAAGCCGGCCAGATCCTTCTCTTCCGGGCGGATGAGCAGGTTGCGGATGAACAGCGAGTGCCAGGCAAGCTCGGTCACGACGCGGGTCGGCAGCGCGTAGTCCTGATCGGCACCGCCGATGAGATCCTGCACGAAGAGGTCGCGGCTGCCGGCATGGGCCAGCATGTCGGCATGCAGCGCATCGAAATGCGCGCGCGACACGGCCTTGTTGTTGTCCCACCAGATGGCGTTTTCGGTGTTTTCGTCGCGAACGACGAACTTGTCCTTCGGCGAGCGTCCGGTGTGCTGGCCGGTCAGCGCACGCAGCGCGCCATGGGCGGTCTTGACAGCTTCGCCGCGACCGAGCGCCTCTTCATAGAGAGCCTCCGCTGCAAAGTTGTACCGAACCGTGCCGTTGGTGTTGGTGTTGATACCCATCGCGGTGAGCCCCAGAGCGGGGTTGCGAACGCCGATTTCCTGCATGGTCCAGATTTCCTCCGTGGACGAAGACCCATGGTGAATTTTGCCGGAAGCTAATCTGCTCTTGTCACAAAAACAAGAGGCAAATAGAAATTAGGCAATAATATCAATTAATTAATCGATTTAAATATTTGTCTGACTTTTTTAATCGGTTGAATAATCGATTTAAAAGACCATTGGAAAACGACGCTGAAACGTCATCCTTTATCTCTGCCACAATTTGTTCCACCTTTACCCCCAGGAAGGCGCATCACATCCAGGACAGGAACTCGGATCCGAGGTCGGGAAAGGCGCCGATGAATATGGAGACTAACAGGATGCAGACGATCGCACTCGTCGACGACGACCGGAACATTCTCACATCCGTGTCGATCGCCCTTGAGGCCGAAGGCTACAAGGTCGAGACCTATACGGACGGTGCGTCCGCCCTCGACGGCCTTCTCGCCCGACCGCCGCATCTCGGTATCTTCGACATCAAGATGCCGCGCATGGATGGCATGGAGCTTCTGCGGCGGCTGCGCCAGAAATCGGACATCCCGGTCATCTTCCTCACCTCCAAGGACGAAGAGATCGACGAGCTGTTCGGTCTCAAGATGGGCGCCGACGACTTCATCACCAAGCCCTTCTCGCAGCGCCTGCTGGTCGAGCGCGTCAAGGCGATCCTGCGCCGCGCCTCGAGCCGCGAGGCCGCAGCCTCCGCCGGCGGTAGTGCTGCCGGCACCCCGGCCAAGACAGGCGAAGTCGCCGCCCGCTCGCTGGAGCGCGGCCAGCTGGTCATGGATCAGGAGCGGCACACCTGCACCTGGAAGGGCGAACCGGTGACGCTGACGGTCACGGAATTCCTCATCCTGCATTCGCTCGCCCAGCGCCCGGGCGTGGTCAAGAGCCGCGATTCGCTGATGGACGCCGCCTATGACGAGCAGGTCTATGTCGACGACCGCACCATCGACAGCCACATCAAGCGGCTGCGCAAGAAGTTCAAGATGGTCGATACCGATTTCGACATGATCGAAACGCTCTATGGCGTCGGCTACCGTTTCCGCGAAGCGGCTTAAAGCGTAAAATGGCTTGCATGAACCGCGGCGGCGATGGCATGCCGCGGTGGGTGGCGTGATGCCGCCCGCATGAGGAATGGAATCAGGTGTTGCAGACCGTGCCGGACAGGGATGGAGACGACGTCGAGGGCAGGCCCGCGCCGCGCTCGCTGCGCCGCCGCTGGACGCATCCCTTCACGCTCGCACGTCGCATCTTCGGCAATGCCGTCTTTTCCAGCCTCACGCGCCGCATCCTGTTCTTCAACCTCGTCGCGCTGGTCGTGCTTGTTGCGGGCATTCTTTATCTCAACCAGTTCCGCGAGGGATTGATCGACGCGCGTGTCGAAAGCCTGCTGACGCAGGGCGAGATCATCGCCGGCGCAATTTCGGCCTCGGCCTCCGTCGATACCAACTCGATCACCATCGATCCGGAAAAGCTGTTGGAATTGCAGGCCGGCCAGAGCATCACGCCGCTGCCGAACGACGAAGACCTGGAATTCCCGATCAACCCGGAGCGGATCGCCCCGGTCCTGCGGCGGCTGATCTCGCCGACCCGCACCCGCGCCCGCATCTACGACACCGACGCCAACCTGCTGCTCGATTCACGCCATCTCTATACGCAGGGCCAGGTGCTGCGCTTCGACCTGCCGCCCGTCGAGCCGGAAAGTTCCAGCATCGCCGAGCGGCTGAATGTCTGGTTCAACCGCATGCTGCAGCCGGGTAACCTGCCGCAATACAAGGAAGCGCCCGGCGGCGACGGCTCGATCTATCCGGAAGTGATGAATGCGCTGACCGGCGTGCGCGGCGCGGTGGTGCGCGTCAACGACAAGGGCGAACTCATCGTCTCGGTCGCCGTGCCCGTACAGAGGTTCCGCGCCGTGCTCGGCGTTCTCCTGCTGTCGACGCAGGCGGGGGATATCGACAAGATCGTGCATGCCGAGCGCCTCGCCATCATGCGCGTTGCCGGTGTCGCCGGCCTCGTCAACATCGCGCTGTCGCTGCTGCTCTCCTCGACCATCGCCAATCCGCTGCGCCGTCTCTCGGCGGCGGCGATCCGCGTCCGGCGCGGGGCGAAGGAACGTGAGGAAATCCCGGATTTCTCCGTGCGTCAGGACGAGATCGGCAACCTCTCGATTGCGTTGCGCCAGATGACGACGGCGCTTTACGACCGCATCGATGCGATCGAGAGTTTTGCCGCCGATGTCAGCCACGAGCTGAAGAACCCGCTGACCTCGCTGCGCAGCGCCGTGGAAACCCTGCCGCTCGCCCGCACGGACGATTCGAAGAAGCGGCTGCTCGACATCATCCAGCATGACGTGCGCCGCCTCGACCGCCTGATCAGCGACATCTCCGATGCCTCGCGGCTCGATGCGGAACTGGCGCGCAGCGATGCCCGCACCGTCGATCTCGAAAAGCTGCTCGGCGACCTCATCGACATCTCGCGCCAGGTCAACACACGCAAGAAGCCCGTCAGCCTCGATTTCGTCGTCGACCGCAAGGACAATCCGAAGGTCAAGTTCGAGATTTCGGGCTACGAGCTGCGCATCGGCCAGATCGTCACCAACCTCATCGAAAATGCCCGCTCCTTCGTGCCGGATTCGGGCGGGCGCATCGTGGTGCGCCTGTCGCGCGGCCGCAACGACCGCTGCATCATCCAGGTCGAGGACAACGGTCCCGGCATCCAGGCCGAAAACATCGACCGCATCTTCGAGCGCTTCTACACGGACCGCCCGGCGACCGAGGACTTCGGCCAGAATTCCGGCCTCGGCCTCTCGATTTCGCGGCAGATCGCCGAAGCGCATGGCGGCACGCTGAAGGCAGACAACATCGTCGACAAGAAGACCGGCACGATTTCGGGCGCGCGCTTCACCCTCTCTCTGCCGGCGGGAACGCGGAAGTGATCGATCGTCCGCGCAAGCCCCCCTCATCCGACCCTTCGGGCCACCTTCTCCCCGCGGGGGAGAAGGGGAAAACCATCGAAGCCGCATGTTTCCTTCTTCCCGCGGGGAGAAGGTGCCGGCAGGCGGATGAGGGGGTTTTGCCATGCCCTCGCCTTTGAACATCCACGCAACGGCCATCGTCATCGGCACGACGGGACTTCTCTTCACCGGCCCTTCCGGCAGCGGCAAAAGCGCCATTGCCCTCCACTGCATCGAGGAAGCCCGCGGGCGCGGACTGTTTGCGGCCATGGTCAGCGATGATCAGGTACTGATCTCCGAGGCCAACGGCTGCCTGATCGCGCGAGCGCCAGAAAGCATTGCCGGCCTTGCGGAAATGCGCGGCGCCGGCATCGTCGCCGTCGAAACCATCGAGGCGGCGGTGCTGCACCGCGCCATCCGGCCGATGGAGGCGCCCTTTGCCGAGCGGTTGCCGCCGGAGGCGGAACGCCTCGCGGTTCTGCCTGCGCATTCCTTGCCGCTGACCCGCCTGCCGCTCTTTACCGGCGCCACGGCCTTCTCGACTTTGATCGCAATTCACCCGGAATTGCTTCATCCTTGACCGCAAAAAGCTCCGTCAAAACGCAAAATCGGCCATTTAGGGCTTGCACTTGGGCTTTTCATTGACAAGATGGCCACCCCAGCGGTGGACGGAATTGTTGCATTGCGGTATTCGGCCGACCGTTTCGAGTTGGGAAAGTGGAGCGATTGCTGATGATCGGACTGGTGCTTGTCACCCATGGCAGGCTGGCGGAGGAATTTCGTCACGCCCTTGAGCATGTGGTCGGTCCGCAGAAGGCGATCGAGACCGTCTGCATCGGCCCCGAGGATGACATGGACCAGCGCCGCCAGGACATCCTGGAGGCGGTGCAGCGCGCCGACCAGGGTCACGGCGTCATCATCCTTACCGACATGTTCGGCGGTACGCCCTCCAACCTCGCTATTTCGGTGATGTCGGGCGAGAAGATTGAGGTGATCGCCGGCGTGAACCTGCCGATGCTGATCAAGCTCGCCGGCATCCGTGGCGAAAACAACATGGAAAAGGCGCTGATCGACGCGTCCGAAGCCGGCCGGAAATATATCAACGTGGCAAGCCGCGTTCTCAGCGGCAAGTAAGGTCCCCTGCCCTCCATGACCGTCTCGAAAGAGCTTCTCATCATCAACAAGCGCGGTCTGCATGCCCGCGCTTCGGCAAAATTCGTCCAGACGGTCGATGGCTACGACGCGGAAGTGACCGTTTCCAAGGACGGCATGACCGTCGGCGGTACCTCGATCATGGGCCTGATGATGCTGGCCGCCAGCCCCGGCTGCTCCGTCTTCGTGACAGCAACGGGTGCGCAGGCGCAGGCCGTTCTCGATGCGCTCGATGCACTCATCGCCGACAAGTTCGGCGAGGAGATGTAAGTCTCCCGTTAATATAAGGATATAAAGACTTCTTTATGTCCGGTTGCTCCAGCGGTCGTTTCCTGATAGGAAGCGCCATCAATCAAAGCCAGAAGGCTGGAGCTCTTCATGACCACCACCCATGACTACCACGTCGCCGACATCGCGCTTGCCGATTTCGGCCGCAAGGAAATCCAGATCGCCGAAACGGAAATGCCGGGCCTGATGGCCTGCCGCGAAGAGTTCGGCGCATCTAAGCCCCTCAAAGGCGCGCGCATCACCGGCTCGCTGCACATGACCATCCAGACCGCCGTTCTTATCGAGACGCTGGTGGCGCTGGGTGCCGACGTGCGCTGGGCCTCGTGCAACATCTTCTCCACGCAGGACCACGCCGCCGCCGCGATCGCCGCCGCCGGCATCCCGGTCTATGCCGTGAAGGGCGAAACGCTGACGGAATATTGGGAATACACTGACAAGATCTTCCAGTGGACCGATGGCGGCTTCTCCAACATGATCCTCGACGACGGCGGCGACGCCACCATGTACATCCTGCTCGGCGCCCGCGCCGAAGCCGGTGAGAACGTGCTGGTCAATCCCGGTTCGGAAGAAGAAGAGATCCTCTTCGCGCAGATCAAGAAGCGCCTGGCCGCAACGCCCGGCTGGTTCACGAAGCAGCGCGACGCCATCAAGGGCGTGACGGAAGAGACGACCACCGGCGTCAACCGTCTCTACCAGTTGCAGCAGAAGGGCCTCCTGCCCTTCCCGGCGATCAACGTCAACGATAGCGTCACCAAGTCGAAGTTCGACAACAAATACGGCTGCAAGGAATCGCTGGTCGACGGCATCCGCCGCGGCACCGACGTGATGATGGCCGGCAAGGTCGCCGTCGTCTGCGGCTACGGCGACGTCGGCAAGGGCTCAGCTGCCTCGCTGCGTGGCGCCGGCGCCCGTGTGAAAGTCACGGAAATCGACCCGATCTGCGCCCTGCAGGCGGCCATGGACGGTTTTGAAGTCGTTCAGCTGGAAGACGTGGTGTCCTCCGCTGATATCTTCATCACCACGACCGGCAACAAGGACGTCATCCGCATCGAGCATATGCGCGAGATGAAGGACATGGCGATCGTCGGCAATATCGGCCACTTCGACAACGAGATCCAGGTCGCCGCGCTCAAGAACCTCAAGTGGACGAACGTCAAGCCGCAGGTCGACCTGATCGAGTTCCCTAGGGGTAACCGCATGATCCTGCTGTCGGAAGGACGCCTACTCAACCTCGGCAACGCCACCGGTCACCCGTCCTTCGTGATGTCCGCCTCGTTCTCCAACCAGGTGCTGGCGCAGATCGAACTCTACACCAAGGGCGATGCCTACCAGAACGAAGTCTACGTCCTGCCCAAGCAGCTCGACGAGAAGGTCGCCCGCCTGCACCTCGCCAAGCTTGGCGCAAGGCTCACGGAACTCTCGGACGAACAGGCCGGCTATATCGGCGTCACCACGACCGGTCCGTTCAAGGCTGAACACTACAGGTACTGATCCTTACCCGGATTATCCACAACATCTAGAG
>NZ_JBLZPH010000009.1:0-418 GCF_049199205.1 Shinella sp. M31
TGACCGCTGCCGATCTGGGCTTTAGCGATGCCGACGACGGCGCCACCGGGGTCAGGTTCACGGCCTCAAGCGTCGTCAACGGTACGCTGCTGGTCGCCGGCAAGGCCGCGACAAGCTTTACCGCCGCCGATATCGCCGCCGGCCGCGTCACCTTCCGCCACGATGGCTCTGAAACACTCAAAGCGTCGTTCAAGGTGCTTGTCGAAGACGGTAACGAGGACGGCTCCGCACCAGCCAGTTTGCCATTCATTCTGACCGTGACGCCCGTCAACGATGCGCCGAAGCTGACGGGTGATCTCAAAGCCACCGTTTCAGAAGGAGGCATTTACACGCTGACCGCTGCCGATCTGGGCTTTAGCGATGCCGACGACGGCGCAACCGGGGTCAGGTTCACGGCCTCAAGCGTCGTCAACGGTAC
>NZ_JBLZPH010000009.1:443-34310 GCF_049199205.1 Shinella sp. M31
TCAAGGCCTCGTTCAAGGTGCTTGTCGAAGACGGTAACGAGGACGGCTCCGCACCAACCACGTCGCCATTTATTCTGACCGTGACACCCGTCAACGATGCGCCGAAGCTTAGCGTTACGCAGACAATTTTCTCGCTTGCCGAAGATACATCGACGGCGTCCACGCGCAAAGTGGCGGACCTCGCAATTCTCGATGTTGACGGTGGAAGCGTTAAACAATCGCTCGCCGGAGAAGACGCCTCACTGTTCGAGATACGCGACAACGCGCTTTGGCTTAAGGCGGGCGCGAAGCTTGATTTCGAGACCAACCCTACGCTTAACGTCACCATTCGCATCGATGATCTTACTATCGGCACAGGCTTCGAAGCATCAAAGTCATTAACAGTCACGATACGGGATATGTTGGAAAGGGTAAGCGGCACGTCGGGTAATGATGTCCTGGTCGGCGGGCAGACGAGCGATCACCTGGACGGTAAGGGCGGCAACGACACCATCATTGGCCGAGGCGGCGATGACACGCTCGTTGGCGGTACCGGCGTTGATACACTCACAGGCGGGGCCGGCGCCGATACCTTCGTATTCCGCATGATCGACGATTCGGCCAAGGGAATTTCCGGATATGTGAATAATGTCACCCTCGGCTGGCAATCCGGTCAAGGCCAGCGTGATATCATCACAGATTTCATCAGCGGCACAGATAAGATCGATGTCTCCCCTATGGATGCCAACACGGCAATAAAGGGCGATCAGGGCTTTATATGGCTTGGCGGGGCAGAATTTACCAGGAAGGCGGGTCAGTTGATCTACCGCCAGTATAACGAGGCGGGCACGTCAAACGATAAAACCGTCGTTTATGGGGATGTCGATGGCGATGGGCGCGCCGATTTCCAGATCGAGGTTGCAGGGCTGGTAACGTTGCGAACCGCGGACTTCATCTTATAAGCGGACAAGCCAGAGACTTCGTTGGCTTTTCTTTCTCGATATGCTCAACATCTTCCAAACGGCATCCGCGCCGGGCTCCAAATTCGACTATAAGCTTAGGTGGTTCGAGCGCCTACAAACATACGCGACCGGGCTTCTGGCCCTTGAGCTGCCGATGGCGCTCATCGGGAACTACAACGTCATGCCGACCGATCCCGACGTCTATGCTCCCGACCGCTGGCGCGACGATGCGCTGTTCCGCCCGAGGGTCTCAGGGCCTATACCGATCTGAGTTCGCACGGCGGCTCCAACTTAGGCGGGGCTCACGGACCCGTTGAGTAGGGCGACTTGGGTTGCGCTACTAGACGAGGTTTGCGCCCACGTTGGTGTTACGTGGTGATGAGCCTGCCGATTCCGCATCGCTGCGGCCTTGATATCGATCGAAGGCAACGAACTCTACTGATGCCCTGCGATGAACTTCCGTCATGATAGGCTCAAATATCTTGTTGCGAAGCTCCAGTTCGGCGTGTTCGGCAAGGTAGGCCGGCACGAGCTCGGCGATTTCGGCGGCGACAGCCCGCTCGTCTACCGTGGTCAGGCGTCCATGCTGGACGACAATACGGCCAGCGACCATGACGGTTTGGATCGAGGAGCCGTTCTCCGAATAGACGAGATGCTTCGCGACGTCGTTGACCGGCATAAAAGTATTCGAGTGCAGATCGAGGATAAGCAGGTCGGCGGCCTTGGCCAATTCAAGCGATCCGGTTGTGTCTTCCAGCATCGCAGTTCTGGCGCCGCCGATGGTCGCCATGGTCAGGATTTCGCGCGCTGACACCCAGCT
This sequence comes from Shinella sp. M31, assembly GCF_049199205.1. Lineage (NCBI taxonomy): Bacteria > Pseudomonadati > Pseudomonadota > Alphaproteobacteria > Hyphomicrobiales > Rhizobiaceae > Shinella > Shinella sp. M31. The sequence continues at coordinate 2,205 of NZ_JBLZPH010000009.1, forward strand.
CTCATGGTCAGCCCCGGTGGCGCTGTGAACGAGGCCGGCGACGCGCATGACGTCGAAGATACGCGCGGTGTCGTTCGAAGAGACGCCGTCCGTTCCCAGGCCAAGGGTGACGCCGGCATCAAGCAGCCGCCGTACGGGTGCAAAGCCTGCACCGAGCTTCAGGTTCGAAACCGCGTTGTGGGCAACGGACACCCCGGTCTTGCCCATCAAGCGAATATCCTCATCGCTGACCCAGACCGAATGTGCGATGGTCGTATTGCGCTTCAGCAGGCCGAGCTCATGCATGTAGGCAATCAGGGATTTGCCGTGCAGAAGGGGGCCGGTCACGCATTGCGTCCGGGTTTCGAGGACATGCGTGTGGAACGGCACCTGTTTTTCGATCGCTAGATCCATACAAGCCGCCATGAGATCTGGCGTACAGCGCTGCGGCGCCGAGGGGGCAATCATGAAGTTTACGCGCCCCGACGTTCCATGCAGGCTGGCGAACGCCGAGCGGCAATAGTCCATATAGTCCTTCGCCGTCAGCGGCGGCCCGAAATCGAGCAACGCTTGCAGCTTTTCAGGCATGATTTCGCGCGCAAAAGGCAGGGCGTCCAACGTATGCACGTTCATCGCGGCGCTGGAGACGTTGGCGCGGATGCCGGCATCGTCATAGGCGCGGAAGACGGTCGCCAGCCGGTCGAGATCATGCCGAGGCGGATCGAAGAAATCATCGCAAAGCGTGGTGACGCCGCTGCGCAGCGATTCCATCGCCAGCAACAGACTGCGCAGATAGAGCAGACGCTCGCCGATGGGATCGTTCATCAAAAGCGGATAGGCATAGAGCAGCCAGATTTCGAGCGGCATGCGTTCGTAGCGCCCGCGCAAGAAGGTCTCGCTGGAATGGGTGTGGGCATTCACCAGCCCAGGCATGACCAGCTTGCCGTCCCCGTCGATGACCTGCGAATCGAGGGAGGCGGAGAGACCAGTGCCGATAGCCGCAATGCGGCCCTCATCGATCAGGATATCGCCGGCAAAGGGTGTTGCGCCATGGGCGGCATCCATCGCCACGATGGTCGCATTGCGGATGAGGATTTCGCGCATGAAAGGTGTCCCGGAAAATACGGTTGATCGGAGCCTATTGATCACGAAGTTCGGCAAACGAGCTTGCAGCCTTGGCGCCGCCGCGCAGCTTGCCGGAGAGCCAGACGCCGAAGATGGTGGCGAGATAAGGCAACGCCTGCAGCAGGTCGTGCGGGATCCGGTCGCCAAACATCAATTGCGCGCGGATGCCGATGGCGCCGACCACGGCAAAGAACAGGGCCGCGAAAGTGGCGCCGACGGGATGCGAGGCGCCGAAGATGACGGCGGCGAAGGCCATGAAGCCGCGCCCCGCTGTCATGCCCTGCGCGAAGAACTGCAAGCTGCCGGCCGCCAATTCCGCGCCGCCTATGGCGCAGAGCATGCCGCCGATGCAGAGCGCCACCAGCCGCATGCGTGATGGATTGGCCCCGACGCCACGCGCAGCGAAGGGATGTTCGCCGCAGGCCGCAAGCCGCAGCCCGAAGCGGGTGCGCCGGAGAAGCAGCCATAGGGCGAAGACGACGAAGGGCATGGCCGCGACGGCGACCGACAACACGCCGTAAGCGCCGAAGGCCGGTCCGAGCTTGGGAAGACCGAAGGGCGCGGTGACGGTTGCCTGGCTGCCGAAGATCGACTGCACCGCCAGCGCCGTGCCGCCGACGCCAAGCCCGGTGAGACCCAGGCCGGCAATGATTGGATTGGCCTTCAGCCTGTCGATGACGAACCAGAGTAGGATCGAAGCCAGCACGCACAGCGCCATCGCGATAATAAGGGCGGCGGCCACGGATTGGGTCACCATGATGCCAACGATCGTGGCGCAGGCGCCGATGATCATCAGGCCTTCGAGACCGAGGTTCCAGACCCCTGCCCGCTGGGCAATGACGCCGGCGAGCGTGACATAGATTAGCGGCGTTCCCGAACGCAGGATGGCAATGATGATTTCGTTCATTGCGCGGGGCCTCCCAAACGCAGCACCTTGTCGATGAGCTTCGAGCGTGCGGTGATGAACAGCGCAATCGCCGCATTGATGATGTCGATCGCCGCCGACGGCAGGCCGGCCATGATCGGCAGATAAAGCGCCGCCGAAGCAAGGCCACCGAAGAAGACGGCAGCCACTGCCGTCCCCGCGACCGAGAGATTGGCGACGAGCGCGATCAGGATCGCGGTGAAGCCATGCGCGGGCAAGAAACCGGAAGCGATGCGCCCGTTCGGACCCATGAATTCGATGGTGCCAGCCAGACCCGCCAGCGCCCCCGAAATCAGGAAGCTCGAGAGGCCGAGTTTCCAAAGCCGCGCGCCCTGCCATTCCACCATCGTGCCGTTGCGACCTGCCAAGCTCGCCAGCACGCCGAAGGCGGTGCGGTTGACCAGAAGCCACATCGCGATGCCGACGATGACGGCGATGGCGATAATCGCCGGGGAAAGCCCAAGCGAGTTCGACAGGCGATAGGCAGCATCGAGCGGGCGACTGGAGGCCTGTTGGCCGGAGCCGGATGGGTCCTTCAGCGGCCCGGAGGTAACGTAGACCAAAAGCAGTCCGGCGAGAAAATTGCCCATGAGCGTGGTAATCACCTCGTCGGTGCCGGAGCGCAAGCGCAGCAAGCCCGGCCATAGCGCCCAGAGCGCGCCGCCGGCCATGCCGGCCATCAGCAGCGCGGGGATGACGAGCAAGGCGGGCCCGCCCTTGAAGGCTTCGGCGGCAAAGGCCGCGCAAATCGCCCCGACATAGAACTGGCCCTGCGCCCCGATGTTGAAGAAACCGGCGCGGAAGGAAATACCGACCCCGACGGCTGTGATGAACAGCGGCAGAGCCCAACGCAGGCTCTGTTCGATTGCGCCGCTGCGCAGAAAAGCGCCATCCAGCACCGACCAAAGCATAACGGGCGCATTAAAGCCGGCGAACTGGAAGACGATCGCGCAGAGCACCAGCGCGAAGACGACGAAGATCAAGCTACGGACAACCGTGTTGAGACTGTCTTTCATGCGCGTACCCTCGCAGTAGCACCGGTCATGGCCGCGCCCACCGCGGCGATGTCGAAGGGCGCGCGGAATTCACCGTTGATGCGCCCCGACAGCATCACCGCGACGCGGTCGGAAATATCGAAAAGTTCGTCAAGATCGGAGGAGATCAACAGGACAGCGGCACCGCCGTCGCGCGCTCGCCTGAGCGCCTGCCAGACGAAGGCCGTGGCGCCAATATCGAGGCCACGCGTCGGCTGGGCGGCGATGATGAGCTTCGCATCCGCATCGACCTCGCGTGCGAAAATCACCTTCTGCGCATTGCCGCCCGAGAGCGAACCAGCGCGCTGGCCGCAGGTGTGATAATGAACACTCCATTCCTTCAGTGACCGGTCGCAGGCCTCGCGGATCGCGGCGGGGCGGATCGTCCTGAGCAGGCTGCCCTCCAGCAATTGGCGCGCACTCCAGTTTTGCCAGAGCGAACTCGTCAGGCTCAGGCCCTCGACATTACGCTCGAAAGGAATGATCCGCAGGCCAATGGCGCGACGATTGGCGAGCGGCTGCGTCGTCACATCATGGCCGGCAAGGCCGATGGCGCCGCCGGCCAGATCCGCAAGCGCCGAAATCGCCCGCACCAGCGTTTTCTGGCCATTGCCCTCAACGCCGGCAATGCCGACGATTTCGCCCGGACGGATATCGAGGTCGATCCCGTCAAGCGCAATACCCTCATTATCGGGGCGGGTGGAAACGGCCCGCATGGCGAGAACGGTGGGGCCGCTGATCTCACTATATCTGTCGGCGTCTTCGCCCGATGCGGCCCTCGTTCCGACCACGGCGTCGCGATCTTGCTGCCCGAGCGTCTTGGCAATGCCATCCCCGACGATCAGATTGGCCAGCCGCTCGGCGGAAACATCTGCAATGTCGAGCGGCCCCTCGACCTTGCGACCACCGCGCAGCACGGTCACGGTATCGGCGATGCCGAGCACTTCCCGAATCTTGTGAAGGACCAGGATGACGGTGACACCTCGCTCCTTGAGACGACGGACGCGAGCAAACAGCATTTCGATGCCAGCCGGCGAGAGCACGGCGGTCGGCTCGTCGAGGATGAGCACGCGCGCATCGGTGACCAGCGCACGCGCGATCTCGATGCCCTGCTGGGTTTCGATCGGCAGGTCGCGGATGTGCTTGTTGAGATCGACCTGCACATCCAGCGCGGCTAGATGCGCCCGCCATTTGTCGGCAAGCCCCTTGCGGCTGTAGATACCACCTTTGCCGGTCGCGCCGAATTCCATGGCCTCTGCCACGGTGAATGAGGGCGGCAGCGCAAAGCTCTGATGCACGAGCTCGACGCCTGCCGCGCGACTTTCCCCGACATGGCCAGTTCGGATTTTCCGGCCCATGACATCGACGGCGCCTGTCGTCGGCGATACCAGTCCCGCCGTCACGCGGGCAAAGGTCGTCTTGCCGGCGCCGTTCTGGCCGACGACAGCATGGATCTGGCCCGCCGCAAAGGCAACGGAAACATCCGACAGCGCGGTGACATCGCCGAACTTCACGGTGACATCACGGCACTCCAGCGCGGATTTCGGAAGGTTGGACATTCTATCGATCCCATCGGAGAGCAAGGGCCGCGAACATCAGGAATGTGATGTCCGCGAGCCCGCCGGCGTGTCGCCAGGGCTTGCCAACCGGCCCCCTAGGGCCGGATTACGAGCTCAGAGCGTGGTGTTGAACGGAATCTTGATCGTTCCGTCCAGAATGCCTGCGCGCACCTTGTCGACTTCGACGAGGGCTTCCTTGGCCTTGGCAGTCAGCGCCGTCGGCCCCTGCTCTGCGAATATCGGCGAGGGAATAAAGTCGATGACACCGGTGCCGAGGCCGGTATGCTCATGCACTCCGCCCTTCCATGTCGAGCCGACGGCATTGGTGGCTTCGTTGTAGAGCGAGACGCCGAAATCGAGGCTGACGATCGAGATGACGGACTTCGGGCCAAGCTGGAACTGCGCCGGCGCCAGGCAACTCACCATGCGGCCTTCCTGTTCGCTGGCAGCCGCAATGATGCCGCCATCGGTCGCGGCCGCATCGGTCTGGATATAGTCGATGCCGCTATTATACATTTGCGTCGCGATTTCCTGGCCCTTTGCCGGATCTTGGAAAGAGCCGGCAAAGGCGGCGGTCACCGTCGCATCGGGCTTGACGGACTGCACGCCGGCCTTGAAGGCGTTGAAATCGGCATTGATCGGCGGGATCGAAATGCCGCCGATAAAGCCCATCTTGCCGGTCGTCGACATCCGGGCGGCAAAGACGCCGGAGAGATAGCAGCCGAGATAATAGTCGTAGGATACAGTCACGACATTGGGGATCGCCGGCTCGAAGGCATCGCCGAAAAGCTGGATCCACTTGGTGTCCGGATAGGACGGCGCCAGCGCCTTGAACGGTTCGGCCACTTCGTTGAAGGTGGAAACTATGATGGAAGCGCCGGCGTCACCGAGCGTGCGGAAGACGGTTTCGTAGGTCGCCGGGTCCTGGGCATAGATGGCGCGGTATTCGAAACCCTTTTCTTCCGAAAGCTGCTTGAGCTTGGCAATCATCTGGTCGACGGGACCATTGTCGCCGGCGGCCTGGGTGTGGACCAGTGCGACCAGCCCGCCGGCGGCCTTGGCGAAATCCGGAAGCATGGTGGCAGCAAAGCCGAGCGCTGCCGCGCCGGCGCCGGCCTGGAGAAATGAACGGCGGTTCATGAAATGATGCATCGGCGTCCCAGTCTTGTTTGTCATGATGGTTCCCTCTTCTTTCTTGCGGTTATCGTTGGTCAGGCGTTTCCTCAGCCGCATCACAGCGGCGGCGAATACGAAGCCGGGTTCATGATCATCACCTCCTGTTTCTGGATCGCATCGAGTGCCCAGACCTCGGAGATGAATTTCTGCCAGTCCGGATCGGCATACATGGCTGAGCGGCGGGCCTCGCGGTCGGCCAGGCTGTCATAGGCCCACATCAGCACGGTGGTGTGCAGCGTTCCGATTTCCGAAGCGTAAAGGCCGACGAACGTGTTGAGGTGGCGCTTCTGCACCGGCAAGCCGTCGGCCTCGTATTTCTTCATCCATTTCTCGACCGTGCCGGGCTTGAAAGTATAGGTGCGGTGTTCGAGGATCATTGATCTCTCCTTATGCATTCAAGATGAATTCGGCGCATTTTTCACCGATCATGATGGCGGGCGCATTGGTGTTGCCGCTGGAAATGACCGGCATGATCGAGGCATCGGCAACACGCAGGCCCTCGATGCCGTGGACCTTCAGCCGCGCATCAACCACCGCCATGGGATCGTTCCCCATCTTAGCGGTTCCCACTGGATGGAAGGTCGTCATCGCCGTCGCGCGCAGCCAGCGCGTCAGCGCCGCATCGTCGATAGCGGCGGGGCCGGGCGCCAGTTCGTTTCCGCGATAACGGTCGAAGGCCTGCTGCCCGACGATCTCGCGGGTCAGCTGGATCGCGTCGATCATCGTGCGGATGTCGAATTCGTCCTTGAGGTAGTTGGCGAGAATCTTCGGCTTGTCGGTCGGGTTCGACGAGCGCAGCGTGATTTCGCCGCGGCTGACCGGATTGACGGGGCCGACACGGATCGTAAAGCCATGATTGGCCTCCACCGCCTGCTTCTTGGCGAACGGATTGGGGAAGTGCAGGTTGGCGGTCTTTTCCAGCGCCGGCATAAAATGCAGCTGAATATCCGGCGCCACGAGATCGTCACGCGAGCGGATGAAGGCGCCGGCTTCATATGGGAAGGTCGTAGTGATGCCTTCGCCGAACAGCATGCCTTGCGCGACCGCCGGAATAAGCTTGTCGGCGCGCAGATCGCCGAACAAAGTGATCGGCTCGCGGCATTCCCAGCTCATGACGCAATCGACGTGATCCTGCAGGTTCTTGCCGACGCCGGGCAGGTCATGCACCGGCGCGATGCCGAGTGCCCTCAACTCGTCCGCCGGACCGATGCCGGAGAGAAGCAAGGCCTTGGGTGAATTGACGACGCCCGATGAAAGAATGATTTCCCCGCGTGTAAACACCTTCTCAAGCTTGCCGTCCTTGAGATACTCAACCCCGCGTGCCCGGCCGTTTTCGATGACGAGACGCGTGGTTTCTGCACCTGTGAGAACGTTCAGGTTCGGGCGGCCAAGGGCGGGGCGTAGGAAGGCCCATGAGGTTGACCAACGCTTGCCCTTGCGGATTGTGAAATCGTAGCGACCGAAACCTTCCTGGCTTTCTCCGTTGAAATCGTCATTGGCGGGATAGCCGGCCTGCTGGCCCGCTTCGCAGAATACGTCCATCAGGGGGTTGTGGCCGCGGGCTCGGCAGACGGTCAGCTCGCCGTCGGCGCTGTGAAATTCACCATTGCGCTGAACATGGGCTTCGGAGCGGCGAAACGCCGGGAGGACTTCGTCATAGGACCAGCCCGGCAGGCCGGACTGTGCCCAGCGGTCGTAGTCGTGGCGGTTGCCGCGCACATAGATCATGCCGTTGATCGTCGAGGTTCCCCCCAGAACCTTGCCGCGCGGCCAGTAGAGCGAGCGGCCGTCGAGGGAGGGTTCCGGCTCGGTATAATAATGCCAGTTGTAGATGCCGGAATGGAACAACTTGCCCATCAGCATCGGCAGGCGGAAGAGCGGATTGCGATCCTTGCCGCCGGCTTCAAGCAGCAGCACGCGATTACCAGGGTCTTTCGACAGGCGGTTGGCGACGACGCATCCCGCCGAGCCCGCGCCAACGACAATAAAATCAAATTCGACAGAAGAAGCCATGGTTCACCACGCGATGGGCCGGCCGCCCATCGTCTCCAGGTAAGAATTGCAAAGAAGGAATGGGTTATCGCGGCCGAGCACCTGATCGGCAAAAGCGGGATGGGCGCGTTGGACATAACCGATGGAACCGGCCAGCCCCTCGCGGATGCCGGATGCGCCTAGAATATCCGCCGCCGCATCGCCAAAACCGAGAAAGACGATCGGCTCGTTCCGCGCCAGCAGGCATTCAACCACGCGCAGCATCAGCGGACGCCAGAACGGAAGATGTCCGCGCGACTGGTGCGGATCGATATCGACGCGAAAGCGCGACAGCGTCAACGAAGCATTGAGCAGCAACACGCCGTCGAGGACCCAGCGGTCGGCAATCGCGCCAGGCGCCTCGAACCCCGAATTTTGATCGCAAAGCAGACGTCGCACGTCAGGCCAGCGGTCGAAATCGCGCGACAGGCTTTCGTCCCCGAGGCGGGCCGCCGCGATGAGTTGCATATAGGCACGGATGCTTTTGGAGAACATCTTGTCGAGTTCGGTCCATCCGGCAAGGTTACCCGCCTCGAAGGCCCGTCCGGTAGCGAAACCGGGCTCAGGATAGGGATCCTGCCCCAAAATCATGCAACGCACGCCCCCAGGCGCAATCCCATCGAAGGCGGCGAGGATATGAGCCCCCTTCGGCTGTCCGGGAAAGATCTTGCCGCGGCGCGCCGGGAAGATCGGTTCCCAGGGCTCGAAGTCCAGGCGCAGGTCGACACGGTCGAAATCGTCGCCGATGGGGCCGAGCGTATCGCGCCAAGCTTGCGGCAGGTCCGCCTCCCAGCCGGCGAGCGTGTGCGCCATCGCTTCTCTCAGTCTTGCCGGCATCCGCGCCCTCCCCGCACGTTCAATGACCGGAGACTAGACAAAAGCTGACCAAAGTGTCAACTTTCAAAAAACAAAAAATGACGATTTGGTCAGATTATTTTGACCAAACTGTCAGGTTCATGCAATAGACGCACTGCTCGCATTTCGCTGGAAAAGGCGGGAATCGCGAAAGATTCAAGTCGCCACCACGCAGGATTGCTGGCAAAAATGACGGCGGAACGGAGGCCAAGACGCATGGCAAAGGCAGCACGCGATCCGGAAGAACGCATTCGCGAACGCAATATCAGACTGATCATCAAGGCCGGGATTGAGATTTTCGCCCGCAAGGGTTTCGACGGAACGCGCATTGCCGAGATCGCCGAAGCTTCGGGCCTGCCCAAGGCCAATGTCTATTACTATTTCTCGTCGAAAGAAGAGATCTATACCGCCATCATTGCGCATTTGCTGACGAGCTGGGACAATGCGTTGAAATACATTTCGCCCGAACGAGAGCCCGCGGAAGCCTTCAGGCTCTACATAACAGCCAAGCTGGAATACACGCGCAAGAACATGGCCGAATCCCGGCTCTTTGCAAGCGAGATCATACAGGGCGCCCGTTTCCTGACGAAGAAGGACCGCGAGCACATCCGCCAAGTGACGGATACTCATGTCGCAGTCATCGAAGGCTGGATTGCCGCCGGCAAGATGCTGCCGGTCGATCCACGCCATTTGTTTATTATGCTCTGGGCCTCGACACAGTTTTACTCCGACTTCGAACCGGTCGCCATCGACGCGCTTAGAAAGTCACGCCTGAAGGCGGATGATTACGACAAAGCCGCCACGACCATCGCCGAAACGATCCTCAGGGGGATTCTCCCTAACCCTTAAATCGCAATTGGACGCGAGCCGGAATTTTGATCACTTCCTGACATCTGCAAAGGACATTCTGTGCGGATTGACGCCGCAACGTCCCCGAAGACACCTTCTCGCAGGTCTCGATGCTCCTCGTATTCGAGATATCAGTTCCGCGATGACTATATGAAAGTCAAGCTATGATCATTTGAAAGCAGAATCACGTCAGATTATAACGAAAGACCTTGTTCAAGGAGCTTCACAGATAATCAGTTCACCCCGCAGGGGACGTAGCATGCTGGAAAATTATGAAACGTTCGGTCCCAACGCACTTAATCGACCGCACCGCCTGGAGAAGGATCGCAACTTTTGCAATCAAGGGGCGGGTGTGCCAAAGCGCTAAGAGCGCGACAATGTCGAGACCTCGCCCCTCGTTAAATGACGCAAGTGACGAATCGTCATTGTGGTAACAAGGAGAGCGGCCGTGGAAGCCAAGGCAATCTTGTTTAAACCAAGCGGTTGGGTACCAAACAATCAGAGACTGCCTGTCTTGCACTATCAGATTCGGCTCGCGGATAGTGAAGACCTTGAAACCTTATTTGCGAAAAACGGCTGGTCGGGGATCTGGACAAACGGCGTTTTCGATTACCAACACTATCACAGCGGCGCGCATGAAGTGCTGGGCGTCAAAAGCGGAACGGCTACATTACTGATCGGCGGACCTGATGGCTACTGCTTTAGGGTTTCGTCAGGCGACTGCCTCATCCTCCCAGCAGGCACCGGACATCAGAATCTCGGAAGCTCAGAAGATTTTCGGGTCGTCGGAGCTTATCCGCAAGGCCAGCATGCTGATATACAGCGTTCGGCCGCCGCAGCAGAGATGCTGCAGAAGATTGCATCGGTACCTTTACCGTCCACCGACCCGATTCATGGGTCATCAGGCGCATTGCTTGAAAAGTGGTGTTGAGAAGGTTGGGCACGAATATGACGACATACCCGCCGTCTATACCGCCGCGTGCCGTTTGTGGAGGTCGAGCCGATGTGGATCATCTCAGTTGCGGCACGATTTTAGATAATGGCGCGCCGCGAGACCCAGAGCAACGTCCGCTTTTGCTCGGACGCGCGGAGAGCGACGTCCCGTATTTTCCTCAGCAGAGTTTGGCAATCTCAGCGGTGAGGCCTCTATTCGCGGCCTCTTCACCCTCCGCCCAAGCCTTGGCGAGCACAGGGATGTCCGATGGATGGATTGTTTCGATGCCGTCCCGAAGGGCGGTCGGCAAAAGATAGAGCAAGGGCATCGGTTGCACTGATCGAAGCCAACGACATCTTTCCCTCGATGGAAGTCGGTGGGTCCCATGTTCGAGGGCTAACCCGAGGTCGGCGAGAACAAGCAAGTCCAGCGCCGAGGTCTCAAGTGCGGGCCACCTTTTGCGGTCGGTCATTCGGCAATGATCGCCGGTATCTCGCTTGTGTCGTGATGATAATGTCGGCGAGAACGGCCATCATCACCTCTTTCTCACGTGCTCGGGGGCAACAGGAAGAATTTGTCAGCCTTTATGGACCGTGGCCCAGTGCGGATAGGTCACGAAAGCCGTGAGAGCACCCTCGCCTTCGGTCGTGATGGTAACCACCTCCCCTTTTGGCATGTAGACAATATCACCCCGCGCAGCCGTGACCGTGCCGTTGGATGTGCAGACGGAAAGGCGGCCTTCGAGGACAATCATAGTGTCGTCCACCTCCATCGTCTCCGTCAGGGACTGATCGGGCGCATAGCGGCCGTAACCGATCGTCACTGGCCCGCCGTCTTTCTCGTCGACAAGGTTGCCGACATAGATTTCCGCATTCTGCCCGGGCGATTTGCCCATCTTCGCATCGGACACGCTGAACTTTTGGACCTTCATCTGAATGCTCCTATGTTATTTCCAGCACATAGTGCGCAAGCGGCCCCTGCCAAGCTTTGCAGACGGAGAAGACATGACCGCGAACACCTGCTCGATCCCGACACCCGAACAGTGCAAGTATCTAAAAATCAGGGAGGCGGCCGAGCATGCCATGCTAGATAAGGTCTTTAAGGCGATCGACGACGCGGCCGCGGAAGTGGCGGAAGAGTTCGCGAGGGCGGACCTCGAGTTCGAGCCGACCGGCCTAGATTACTTTACATTCGCGACGCAACAGATTCTGTTCGTGCGTCTGTGCGGTGGAGATCTGAGCACCCTGGAAGGTGGCGATCCCGAGATCGGGGAACGCATCGTTGCCAACGGGCAGCACATCATCGACCACTACTGGCGACGGAGTGCAAGGGACAATCCTCAAATTTGAGATCGGGCAGAATTTTACCGAGCGCTGCCTGCCAGCTCAGGGTGCCTGCCCTTCCCGAACCCTTAAACGATTTTCGCGTAGCACGCCGGAAGATCATCTGGGTGACGGCTGGTGACCAGCCCCGATCGCATACGACTTCCTCGTTCATCCATTAACCGCCTGCGTTCTCGATATCCCTGCGGATCGTTGGAAATGCGGCTAGCTGGTTCCTGTCCCGTTTTCCGCAATACGTAAATGCTTGGGCCTGAATCTCGCCTACGAGTATCGGGCGCGTTTCTCTGGAATGGCGCTGCGTCAGGCGATCTCCTGGATTCACTGACCAAGCTCACCTTGGCCGATCGCTTAGGTCGTCTTTATTGGCCATCGATGTCGGCGACATCCTGATCGCCGAAGGCCTTGCCCGGAAGTGGGCGGATCGCGTCGGAGCTGATGTGATTGAAATCGCTGCACCGATCACCGTCATGAATCGGTGAGCGAGGTGCGATTCCAAACTCTCATTGGACGTCGGATCCGGATCGCGCGATTCTGTCCCCATGATAGCGCAGCCCTACCACCTCTATGTCGAGCGTGTCGCCCTGGAAAAGAACATGGCGCGCTTCTACACACTGGCCGTCCAGCCAACCTTGTTTGGCGGGGTGTCGGTTGTGCGCGCATGGGGACGGATCGGGACCCGTGGGCAGGAGATGGTCCACCTCTTTGACAACGAAAGCGAGGCTGTCACCCTGTTCCTGGATGTCCTTCGAGAAAAGCGCCGACGGGGCTACAAGCCGAAACGAGTTGTGGACATCCATCGGATCTAAGCCATGCCGCGATCGCCAGCGATGACAACGAGGCGAGAAGCTGACACGGATTTCGGATTGTTCCACTGTTCGAGGAAATCCCATGACCACGACCAATGAAATCGCCGACAAGATTGCCACCGATAACGGCCTGACTAAGGTTCAGGGCAAGGCCATCGTAGAAGCCGTTTTCCAGGCTATCACCGATGCAGCAAGCTCCGGCGCGGAGACGTCCATCCCTGGCTTTGGGAAGTTCAAGGTGAAGGCGTCACCTGAGCGTGAAGGCCGCAATCCGGCAACGGGCGAAGCTATGAAGATCGCGGCTTCCAAAAAGCTGGCCTTCTCGCCGGCCAAGGCGCTCAAGGATGCACTGAACAAGTGATCATTCACAGGAATAGCCCGCCTTGTCGGCGGGGAATTCCGGATCAGTTCCGGGTTGACCGGGACCAAATGAGGGAGAGGCCTTCCTCGCCTTCGACAAGACGGGTCAGTTATTAATCTGGCGGTTGGTTTTTTTGTCGCTGGCTTGAGTTCTCATATTGGCGGCACTAGCAAGACGGAGTGACGCTTCGCCAGTCTAAGCGCTCAATAAGTGGAGCAACGATTGTAGAGCGTTCATAACCTTGGAACATCCAACGTCCGTCCACGTACGGTGCAGCATCAAAGCTGACGCTGTTGTTGCTCCGCTTGCAGCCTCGCCGTACGTAGACGCTCGGTTTTCTCGTCGCGCCGACGATGTTCTTCGGCGATCGAATCTCGCGCGGCCTGCGACCTCCGCTCGAACGCGACGCCTTTTTGGGCGCTGGTCCGTGAGACGCGCCCTTTATCGTGCGACTCGGGCGGGCGCAGGATTGTGCCCGCCAACGCGGCCTGAGACATTCAGAAACTATCCGCAGACTTTTGCTTGAAGCGCTGTCCAGCCGGCGGCGAAGACATGCGTTGAGATGATCTCCACATACTTCCCCGCATCCGCCGGCTCCTCGTCGAAGGTCGCCGTCCATTCGACGAATGTCCGGTTTCCATCGGTAATCGGGAGTAGTCGAATCCCGGCGACATAGTTCTTCACCGGGAAAGCCGGCTTTACGAAGTTATAGGATAGCGAATGGTCGCTGTCGCTGAGCGAGAGAAGCTGTTCGCGTACATGGGCGCCATCGGTCAGGTAGAAGGAGCGGATGCCGCCGACATCGCTGCCGCTCAAGCCATCCTCGATCTCGCTTCTGGCGATTGCCGGATGCCAGTTCGGCAGACCGTTGAAATCGCGGACAATTTCCCAGACTGTTTCGATTGGCGCGTCGATGACTGCGCTTGCATAAGCCTTGGCCACTTTTCCCTCCTAGTGCTGGATGGCGAGGTTTTTAAATGCTTTCGTCTGATCGACGAGGGCTTTTTCCACGGGAAGGCGTTCCATGCTGGAGGCGCCGTAGAAACCGTGGCAGCCGGGGCACCGCTCCAGGATAAAGCGGGCATCTTCGGGCTCGGCGATCGGGCCTCCATGGCACAAGACGATGATATCGGGATTGACGCTATGGGCCGCCGTGGCGATGGCGTTGATATTCTCCACGCAGTCCTCCAGCGTCAGCGCCGTGCCCGCTCCGATCGATCCACCCGTCGTTAGTCCCATATGGGCAACGACGATATCGGCGCCGGCCTCGGTCATCGCCCGCGCATCCTCGACCGAGAACACATAGGGCGTGGTCAGCATGTCCTTGGAGCGCGCCAGTCGGACGAGATCGACCTCGAGGCCGTAGCCCATGCCGGTCTCTTCGAGATTGGCGCGGAACGTGCCGTCGATCAGGCCGACCGTCGGAAAGTTCTGGATGCCGGCAAAGCCGACCGCTTTCAACTCGTCAAGGAAATGATCGAAATTGCAGAACGGATCCGTCCCATTCACGCCGGCCAGAACTGGTGTGTGTTTGACGACCGGCAAGACTTCCCGCGCCATGTCGAGCACGATCTCATTGGCATTTCCGTAGGAAAGCAGGCCGGCCAAAGAGCCCCGCCCGGCCATGCGGTAGCGGCCGGAATTATAGATGACGATCAGGTCGATGCCGCCGACTTCCTCGCACTTGGCCGAAAGCCCCGTGCCGGCGCCACCACCGATGATGGGGATCTTCGCTTTGATCTGCTGGCGGAACTTGTCCAGCAACTGGCTCCTGTCAAACTTCATGTGAGCTGCCCTTACTGATTTCATGGAAGTGGCGGACGACTTCGGAGCTGAACTCCGGTGAATTGATGCCATGCGGCACCCTTAGAACCTGACGCATGTCCGTCTGCTGCACGGTGCTTTCGATTGCATCGAACAGGGCGGCATCGGCGTCCGGATCGTGGAACGGTTGCCCGGGCGCATCCAGCAGCGACACCCCACCAAGCGGAAGAAGGAAGCGGACCGGGCCGATGCTGCGGTTGAGGCGCTCGCCGATCCACTTGCCCATCGCCACGTTCTCGTCGCGCGTCGTGCGCATCAGGGTGATCTGCGGATTGTGGATATAGAGATTGCGGTGGCTGTATTTCTCTGGGACGGTATCGATGCCGGCGAAATTGACCATGTCGAGCGCGCCGCAGGAACCGACATAGGGCAGGTCCGACCCGGCGAGGAACCCGAACCGGTCCTCCGTCGCCGGAAGGATGCCGCCGAACAGGAGGTCGCAGACTTCCGTCGTGGTGACATCGAGGACGCCGGCGAGGTATCCAGAGGAGGCAAGCTTTTCCATCGACTGGCCGCCGATGCCGGTGGCGTGGAACACCAGGCATTCGAACCGGTCACGCAACGGCTCGACGATCTGGGTCACGCAAGGCGTCGTGACGCCGAACATCGTCAGGCCAAGCGCCGGCCTGTCGTCCTCGGTTGCCTCCTGCCGGTTGCGGACCATGCCGGCGATGGAATTGGCCGCATTCGAAAGCACCGTGCGCGAAATGCGGTTGAGGCCGGCAATGTCAGTGATGGAGTTGACCATGGAGATGTCATTTGGCCCGACATAGGCGCTGACATTGCCGGAGGCGACGGTCGAGACCATCACGCGCGGCGTGCCGACCGGCAGGACGCGCATCGCCTGCGTGACCATCGCGGTGCCGCCAGAACCGCCAAGGCCGATGATGCCGCCGACGTCGTCGCGCGCGAGGATGAAGCGCTCGAAGGCCAGCCCCATGGCCGAAACCGCCGAGCCGCGATCACCGGTGAACACGGCCGCGGCGCCGCCCGGATGGAAACCCGCGACGGATTTCGCATCGATATCCGCGTCCTCGGCCGGCGTCGCCGTCGAGAGATCGACGAGAACAGCCGTCAGGCCCTGCTCGCGGATCAGCCGCGCGACATAGCGAAGTTCGTCGTCCTTCGTATCGAAGGAGCCTGCCACATAGATTGTCTTGCTCATTCCTTCCTCCTCAAACATGTCTCATCTTTTTCGTCGCCCCGCGCAGGCCGAGGCCGATCATGGCGAGCAGCGTGATAGCGTAGGGCGCGATATCGGTGATCTGGTTGGGCAATCCCTGCCCCTGAAGCCGCAGCCCCACGGCATCGGCGAGGCCAAAACCGAAGCAGGCGAGCGCAATGCCGAACGGATGGGCCCGTCCGAGCATCACGGCGACCACGGCGATCCAGCCGCGGCCGGCCGTCATGTTTTCGGCAAACAGCGCCACGGAACCGAGCGCTAGCACGGCGCCGGCCAGCCCGCAGAGCCCGCCGGCGAGGACGACGACCGCTGTCTGGTAGCGGCTCACATTGGCGCCCATCGCGGCGGCGGCGGAAGGAACCTCGCCGATGCCGCGGAGGCGAAGGCCCCAGCGTGTCCGGAACAGGTAGATATTGATGGCAACCACCAGCAGCCAAGAAAGATAAACCAGCGCGTTATGGCCACTGACGATCGCGCCGAGTACGGGAACATCACCAAGCGCCTCCAGGCCGAAGCGCGGTAGCGCAGTCACCGCCGGATCGACCAGCGTGCCGGTGACGCCGAAGAGGGCGCTGAGAAGATAGGTGGTCAGTCCCGAGGCCAGCAGGTTCAACCCGATGCCGATGACAATGGGATCACCGCCGAACCGGGCGCCGCCGAGCGCCAGCGGCAAGGCGAAGATCGCCGTACAGACGACCGCGGCCAGGACGGCCAGAACTGGCGAGCCCAAGGCGGTGCTGGCGGCGACGGTCACGAAGGCGCCGACCAGCATCTTGCCTTCCAGCGCGATGTTGAAGACCCCGGCGCGCTCGCAAAGGGCGCCTGCCATAGCGGCGAGCAGCACCGGCGTCATCAGATCGAGAACCTGCGAGAGAAGCATGTCGATCATCCCTATCGCCTCCTAAAGAGAATCGGGCGGGCGGCAAGGCATAGGATGATCAATGCCTGCAGAACCCAGGTGAGGACGGCGGGAAGGCCGAGCGCCCGCTCCATGGCGAAACCGCCCACCTGCAAAGCCGCGAAGAAGACGGATACGACAACGGTCGCCACCGGGCTCGCCATGGCGAGCACGGCCGCCATCAGCCCCGACCAGGTATAGCCGGGAGCAAGCAGGGCACCGTCGGTGAAGCGGTATTGCTGGCCGAGGATAAGCAGTGCGCCGACTAAGCCGGCGACAGCGCCGCTTAGATACGCAACCCGCTGCGTCTGCCGTGGCAGGTTCGTTCCCGTATATTGCGCGAAACGTGGATTGAGGCCGGTCATGCGCCATTCGAAGCCATTGACGCCGCTCCTGTCGTTGACGACCACGACGATGGCGACCACGGCCATGATCACCATGCCCATGCTGATCGGCAGATCAAGAATGGCATTGGGGAGGCGTGCGGAGGAGAGGACGCGATGGGTTTCCGGCATGCCCGTCGAAGGGTCGCGCAAGGGATAGCGGACCAGATAGGATGTGACGCCGCGAGCGATGTAGCTCATCAACAGGCTTGCGATTAGGAACGGGATGGCAAGGCCAAGCTGAAGGATGGCCGCGATCCAGGCATAGAGACCGCCCGCGCCCATGGCGGCGATTAAGGCCAAAATTGCCCTCGCGGGGCCTGGGACGGGCAGATAGAGCGCGACCAGCACCGCCGCCAACCCGCCGACCAGCATCTGCCCGTCGCCGCCGAGATTGACGAGGCCGGCGCGCAAGGCGATGGCGACGGCAAGCGCCATGCCAACCAGCGGCACGCTGCGGGCGAGCGTTTCCGC
Source organism: Shinella sp. M31 (assembly GCF_049199205.1). NCBI lineage: Bacteria > Pseudomonadati > Pseudomonadota > Alphaproteobacteria > Hyphomicrobiales > Rhizobiaceae > Shinella > Shinella sp. M31. Next base: position 19,944 of record NZ_JBLZPH010000009.1, read on the forward strand.
CAGTCCGCGACCGGCAAAGGCCCCCTTGGCGATTTCCAGGTAGACTGACAGGGGGTTGGCCCCGGTCGAGACGACGACACAGCCGCCGAGGACGACCGCGACCGCAATCGATAGAAGAATTGCCGCTAGTCGGGATTTCGTATCGAGGCTTCCTGCCGTCATGCGCCTTGCACTCCCCCCACCATCCATGTCCCGATGGTGTTTTCGTTCATGTCGCTGCCGGTGAGCCCCGCATTGATGCGGCCCTCGAACATCACGAAAATGCGGTCGGACAGCGCGAGCAATTCGGTGAGATCGGACGAGACCACCAGAATGGCGCGGCCCTTGTCGCGTTCGGCGATCAGGGTCTTGTGGATGAACTCGATTGCCCCGACATCGACCCCGCGCGTCGGCTCCTCGATGATGATCAGCGGCGCGCCATGCTCGATCTCGCGGGCGATTACCACCTTCTGCATGTTGCCGCCCGAGAGCGAGCCGACCGGCACCGCCTCGGATGCGGCCTTCACCCGGAACTGCTCGATCAGCCTGCGCGCCTGCGCCCGGATCGCCTCCTTGCGCAGGAAGCCACGGTTCGAGGCCGCAGCACTGCGATGCCTTCCGAAAACGATGTTCTCGGCAATCGATGCGGCCGGCGCGGTGCCCGTCAGGTGACGGTCCTCCGGCACATAGGAAATGCCGGCGGCACGGCGCTGCGCAATCGAGAGGCTGGAAATATCCCGCCCCGCGACGACGACCTCGCCGGTGGAGGCCTCAAGCCCGGTCACCGCGGATATAAGCTGCGGCTGGCCGTTTCCCGAAACGCCGGCGATGCCGACGATCTCGCCCGGCCGGACGTCGAAGGACACGTTATCGACCACAGCAATCTCGCCCTTGCGCACCGAGAGGTTTCGAACCGAGAGCATCGGCTCCGCCGTCGGCGTCATCTTCGGCGCAACCGTCGGCGGCACGTTTCGCCCGATCATCGCGCGGATGATCTCGGTCTCGCTGGTTTCCCGGGTGACGAGCGTGTCGGACAGACGTCCGTCGCGCATGACCGTGATCCGGTCGGTGATGGCGACGACCTCGGGGATCTTGTGGGTGACGAGAACAAGCGCCATGCCCTGATCTGCCAGATGCCGCATCGCCGCAAACAGGCTGTCGCGCTCCTGCGGTGTCAGCACCGCCGTCGGCTCGTCGAGGACGAGAATGCGCGCCTGGCGCGACAGCGCTTTGAGGATCTCCAGCCGCTGGCGAATGCCCACGGCCAGATCGCGGACGCGGCTGTCGGGATCGATCTCCAGGCCATGCTTTTTGCCGAGACGCCGCACGAAATCGCGCGCGGCATCCGCGGAGACGAAGGGACCGTTGCCGGGCTCATTATGGAACACAAGGTTTTCCCAGACGGTGAGGTTGGGAAACTGCCTGAATGTCTGGTGGACCATGCCGACCCCGGCCGCGATGGCGCCGAGCGGGCTTGAAAAATCCATCGCCGTGCCGTCGATCTGAATCTCGCCGGCGTCCGGTTTGAGCAAGCCGTATAGAATGTTCATGAGGGTGGACTTTCCAGCCCCGTTCTCACCCATCACGGCATGGATTTCACCGCTGTTCACCGAAAGGCTGACGCCTTCATTGGCGACAAGGCTGCCGAACCGTTTGGTGATGCCCTTCATCTGAAGCAAGGTCATCGCTCTGCTCCGGCTCCGTTACTGTGCCATCGGATCGGGGATGGCAATCTCGCCGGAGACGATCTTGGCCTGCATATCCTTGATCTGGGCAATGACCTCAGGCTTGCTGGCGATCGCACAGCCGGAGGCCGCCACGTCGTCGGTCGTCGCTAGGAGTTGCAGCCCGCCCTCGGCGAGACCGAAGCTCACCACCGGCTTCGCCGAGCCCTTGAGGATGCCGTCAATGGTGGCCGGCAGGACGATATCCACGCGCTTGAGCGTGCTGTCGAGAATGGCGCCCGGCGCATCGCCGCACTGGTTGACGTCGAGGCCGATGGCCATGGCGCCTTCCTTCTCTGCCACCGCCTTGAAGACGCCGCCATTGCTTCCGGCCGCGACCGCATAGATGCGGTCGGCGCCATTCGACAGCTGCAAGGCCGCCTGCGTCTGCGCCCGGACCGGATCCTGGAACGGATTGTCGCCGCCGATCCACGATGTCGGCAGCACGTTGATGTCCGCGCGTGCGGCCTTGGCGCCGAGCGCGTAAGAATCCGTGTAGCGATGCAGGAAGGGAATATCGAGCGCGCCGATCACGCCGACCGTCTTGCTCGCTGATGTCAGGGCGGCCTCCGCTCCCGCCAGATAGGCGGCCTCCTGCTCGCGGAACACCGCGCAATAGACATTCTCCGGCGCCTCGGGGATGCAGGTATCGACGATGATGAATTTCGTCTCGGGATTTTCCGGCGCGAGGTCGGCGACGATATCGCCGAATTCGAAACCCATGACGGCGACGATCGGCGCCTTCATGTCGATGGCGGCCTGCACGTTCTGGCGGCGGGTCGAGAGATCGGTGCCCTCGAAAATACGGGCCTTGACGCCCTGGGCTTCGGCGGCCTTCTCGATCCCGGTCTTTCCGAGGCCGAGGAACTTGTTCACGCCGATGCGGCTGGGCGTCACCAGAACATAGGACACATCCTCGGCCCGAGCCGAAACGAAGGCCGAAGCGAGGGAAAAGACCGAACCAAGGCACAGATACAGGAACTTCCTGGCAGTCGTCATGCTGGACTCCATAAGCTTTGATGTCGCGGATTGATGAGGTACGTCGGCGGCGCTTACCTCAGTAAGGCGTGTCGCCGCCGTCAGTATTGATCGCCTGGCCGCGAATGATCATCGCGTCGTCGCTGAGCAGGAACGAGATCGTCCGTGCCAGTTCGGTGGGTTCGATATGCCGGCGCAATTGCGAGCTGATCAACTGCTTGAACACCTCGTCCGGCGCTTGGCTGACCAGATCGCCATAGGCGACTGCGACCTCGCGCAGCATGTCCGTCGCCATGCCGCCGGGGCAGACGCAGTTGACGTTGATATCGTGGGGCGCGAGCACCTCGGATAACACACGGGTGAAATTGATCATCGCGGCCTTGCTGGCGCTGTAGGCGAGCGACTGCGTATGCCCCTTCTTGCCGGCCTCGGACGCCACGTTGACGATCGCGCCCTTGATGCCCTTGGCGATCATGGCCTTTGCGACCAGTCGGGCCGCCTCGAAGGCACCGAAGACGTTGATGGAGAAGATGCGCTCCCACTCGCTCCACGGCGTTTCGAGCGGATCGACGTGGCGCACGATGGCCGCGCAATTGACGAGGCCGTCGATTGCGCCGAGCGTCTCGGTGGCCTGATCGATTGCAGCCGCGACCGAGGCGGTATCGCCGAGATCGACCACGACGCCGGTGATGGCGCCGGCATCGGGGCCGAGGCTGGCGATCGCTTCGTTCAGAGCCTGCTCGCGGACATCCGCGATGACGACCGACGCTCCCTCGGCCGCCAGCAATGCCGCGGTCGCCTTGCCGGCGCCGCCGGCGCCGCCGAGAACCAGATAACGCTTGCCGGCATGCGACCGGGTCGGCACCACTTGCCGCACGGCCAGCGGGGCATGCTCGCCCCTGGTGGCAAAAGAACCCATTTTTCCTCCCTTGAGTCTCCTCGCCGGAAACTCGCTCCATTCCTCGCAGACCAAGTTGCTCTACTCCTCGAGTTCTGACAAAGTCCACTTGGCGAGAAGTGGACCAGGAATGAACAGGATTTCACCTGCAAGGATCAGCCGGCTCATCGGCAATTGGCGAGGAGCGGAAGGCAAGGTCAGCCATCAGTTGAGTTTAGCGCTAGCCAGACTCATCGCGGCACGCGAACTTCCGGTCGGCGGACTGCTCCCGTCCGAACGCAGCCTGTCGACGGCGCTCGCAATCAGCCGCGGTACCGTGGTCACGGCATATGCCTCTCTGAGAGACGCCGGCGTACTTGACAGCCGCCACGGCAGCGGCCATCGCATCACCGCACTGGCCGCCGCCTCCGGTGCCGCGCACACGCGCCTTGTAGGAGAAGTGCTGGCCCTTCCCCAGGATATCGACATGACTAGCGGCGCCCTGCCGCCCTCGCCGATCCTGACGAATATGCTGGCGGCGTTGCGCGGCACCGACCTCGCCAGCCTCGCGGCGGGCCTGGGCTATGACGCCTCCGGCCTCCCCGCCCTACGCTGGGCCGTGGCGCGCTACTACGCCGATCTGGGCTTGCCGACCCATCCCGACAACATCCTCATCACGAGCGGCGCGCAGCAGGCGGTGTGGCTTGTCGCCAATGCCATGGTCGAGGCATCCGATGCGGTCGTGGTCGAGGATCCCATTTACCGCGGCTCCCTGGAGGCTTTTCGCCGGCGCAATGCGCGGATCGTCCCGGTCGCGGCCACGGAGCACGGCCTGGATATGAAACAGCTCGAAAAGGCGTTGGAGAACCGGCCGAAGCTTCTCTATCTCTTCCCCGAGGCTCATAATCCCACGGGCAGATCGTTGGACGAGGCGAACCGCCGCACCCTGACGGATTTGCTGCAGCGCTATCCGACCTTCCTCGTGGAAGACGGCGCGCAGAACGAACTTTCGACGCTGGCGGGCATGACCCCGCGCCCGATTGCCGGCCAGGTCGATCCCGACCGCGTCGCCACCATCGGCACGCTTTCAAAACTCTTCTGGGGCGGCATCCGCATCGGCTGGATCCGTGCAGCACCGCCGGTGATCAGCCGGCTGGCGAGCTTCAAGGCCGTCAACGACCTCGGCTGCTCGATGTTCGACCAGCATCTCGCCATCGGCCTGCTCGAAAACATTCGGGACGCGCGGGCTTACCGTCATGAGGAAGTCGCCAGCCACCTCGATATCGCCGAAAACCTCATCGGTCAAAGGGCGGCAGGCCGGTGGCAATGGACCCGCCCATCCGGCGGGACCGCGATCTGGATCAGGATGCCCGGCATCGACACGGTGGCGCTCTGCCAGGAGGCACAGCGCCGCCGTCTTTTTTTGTCGGCAGGCCCCGGCTACTCCGCCCGGGAGAACTTCAGCGACGTCATCCGCCTGCCTTTCGTCCGTCCGCTTGAGACCATGAAGTTTGCCATTGATACGATCTGCGACCTGACGGCGTGACAGCCTGCACGCATTTTACCCTTCGAGATTTACATAGGAATCGGCGAAGAAGCGCGGTGTGCACAGGCAATAGAACTCAAGGTCCACCGAACCCGTGTTTTCGATGCGCTGAGCAGCTCCTGCCGGAATAACGGCTTGGTCGCCGACTTGAAGCCTCTGCCGCGCGCCATCGATCTCCAGTATCCCCTCTCCCTGCCGGACGATATAGCGCTCGATCACCCCTGTCAGGCTATGCAGCTGCGTCATCACGCCGGGCTCGACGCGCGCCACGGCCAACGAAGATTCCGGCGATGCATCGCAATTGTGCAGTTCTGTGATGTAGCAGCGCTCATCCGTCCAGAACTCCCCCTGCGCATTTGCCGAAACGAATATGTTCTTATCGATAGCCATGGACTTCCTCCAACCATTTGAACCTGGAGAAGAACGAGATGGGCGGCGGTTCAGCAAGGACCACTTTTCAGAAAGTGGCTCGCTTCAGGAGCCAAGCTCGTGGATGATATGGCATTTAAAAATGATGCTGAGCGTTGTGGAGGACTGGCGGCGGACCGCTACACGCTACGATCGATGCGCCCACACATTCTTTTCAGCTATCTGCATCGCAGCAGCCGTTATCTTCTGGTTATGAGCAACGAGTCCTGAGCCCAACCTTGGCATCCACGCCCCTTGCTGAACCATCAACCCGAGTCGCGCACCGCTATTCGAGCGGGAGCGCCAATGCTCCCTGGTCGTCATTTCGGGGGACGACGACCTGCAAGCTACCGCCATTTGCCGGCAACGCGGCAGCCGGATGACCCGTATGGTCGAAGAGGCATGTTAGCCGGACAAGCCCATAGGTGAAATCCCGTTCCTTTCCACCGACATCCAGGGTTGCCGCGGCTTTCGGTGCTTTGGCCATAGCAGTCGTAGGACTAACGATTGCCACGCCTTCGTCAACGATTGAATCGACCGCCGCCCGCATCTGCTGGCGGTCGCGGCAGGCGGCAAGGTATGCCGACATGCTGATCGATTCCGCATAATCGACGGCAGCCCGCCCCTCTCGCGGCAATTCAGCGCCGGGGACGACAAAACCGCGGTAGAAGGCCGCCGTCTCAACGCAGAAGATCGTGCTGTGAACGCCGCTCACCCGATCGAGCGCAGGGAGACGGGTTTCAGACAGCGTGATGCCCGCGCGTTCCAACGCTTTCAGCGTTTGAGCAAACGCTTCCTGTACGTCTTGCTCGCATTCCGCAATCCAATCGGGATCGAAGACGAGATGCCGTGCCGCGGGTCTGGGCGATCCGTCGGGAGAAAGCGCGTTGGCCACCAGCGATAGATCCTCACGCGTGCGGGCCATCGGACCGACATGATCCAGCGACGGAACGAGGGGCCAGACACCTGCCAGGGACCACCGGCCGAAACTCGGTTTCAACCCCGCGACCCCACACAGCGCGGCAGGGATGCGGATCGATCCACCGGTATCGGTACCGATTGCCGCATGGCAAAGCCCCGCCGCCAGCGCCGCAGCGGAACCGCCCGACGAGCCGCCGACGGAGAGACCGGGATCGGCCGGATGCACCACCTCGGCGGTGCGCACCCCAAAGGCGCCGGGGTCACTGATCGTGGTGCCGACAATCGTCGCGCCAAGCACGCGTAGCCGTGCGGCGATCCAGCTGTCCTCCGATGCTTCCCGGTTCCGCAGGAAGCGCATGCCGGCGCTTGCATGCGCCGGCACCGTGTCGATGTTTTCCTTCACCGCCACGCAGAGACCTGCAAGCGGCCCCGCGTCGCGGCCTGCCGCCCTTGCAGCATCAGCATGGCGGGCCTCGGCGAGTGCCGTGGCTTCCAGTGTCTCGCGAAAGGCGTTGATCCGGGGATTCTCCCGGGCGATGCCCGCCAGCATCGCCCGGGCGATCTCCTCGGCACTTGCCGCGCCGGACAGGAAGGCGGCCCTTGCCGCCTTCGCCGAGGTGAGGATGTCGTTCAATTCAGGGTGCATCCGGGTACATCCGGGTCGATCTGGCCAAAATTCTCGATGGTTTCCCAATGGCCGTCAGGCGTGCCGCGGGCAAGGATGGAATTTGCGCGCAAGCAATTGTTGGCGGCGAAGTTCACCTTACCTTGCGGGGCATCGAACTCGACCTCTCGCAGCGCCTTAATCACGGCCTCGCTGTCCGTCGATCCTGCCTTCTCCACGGCGGCGGCATAAAGGTATACGGCGTCATAGGCCGCCTCGCCGATGGCGTTGATCGGCTTGTCGGCACCGTACTTCCTGGCGAAGGCCTCGGTGAAGATCTTGTTGCGCGGCGTGTCGAGCTTCATGAAATAGGCCTGGTTGGAAAGCGCGCCCGCCGTCAATTCCGGGTGGGCGAAGGAGAACAGCTCGTCCAGCGCATTAGAAAAGAGCTGCTGCTTGAAGCCGAAAGACTGGTATTGCTTCAGGGCCGTGATGACATCCGCGCCCGCCACCATCATCCAGATGAAATCGGGATTGGCCGCCCGCGCACGGTCGAAGATCGGTGCGAAATCCTGCGTGCCGAACGGAGCGAATTCGGCACCAAGCAGCTTACCGCCGAGCTTTTCGATCTCCGTCTTGATGACCTCGGCCGAATTGCGCGGCCAGATGTAATCGGAACCGATGACGTAGACCGTTTTACCGGTATTCTTTGTCAGCCAGCCGAGCGAGGGTACGATCTGCTGGTTCGGCACCTGGCCTGTCGAGAAGAAGCTCCGGTCGCAGACGCCGCCCTCGTAGTAGGTCGAGTACATCAGGATATGGTTCGCCGGGCTGGTGACCGAACGAGCGGCGACATGCTCCAGCGAGGCGATCATGCCCATGGTCGCTGCAACCTCGTCTTCGAACACCAGCTTGCGCGCCTTCTCGATTGCGCCGCGGGTGGTGGTCTGGTCGTCCTCGACGACATACTCGATCTTGCGGCCACCAATGCCGTTGGCCGCGTTCAGTTCTTCCACCGCGAGCTCGAAGCAGTGGAGCTGCGTTTCACCGAGAATGGTTTCAAGGCCGGTGAGCCCCGACAGGAAGCCGAGCTTGATCGTGTCGGCGGCGCGCAGGATGGACGGTGCGCCGAGCGCCGAGGCGGCAGCAATGCCGGCAAGGCCCTGGAGCGCGCGGCGGCGGGTGATAAGCGTCATTGTAGTTCCCCTTTTGGTTCGCCTTGATGCAATCCCGGCCACCCGGGCGTCTTCAGATGGCCAGATACCGGTGAAGCGTCTCCTCTTCGAGCGTCTGCGGTGCGCTTTCGTGCACGATGCGCCCCTTCTCCATGAACAGCACCCGGTCGGCCGCCGAGAGGCCAAGATCGAGGTTCTGTTCCACCAGAAGTACGCCCAGTCCCTTTTCGGCCGCGAGCTTGCGCAGGATATCGCCGATCATCTGAACGATGTTCGGCTGGATGCCCTCGGACGGCTCATCCAGAAGCAAGAAATCCGGCGCGGCGGCGAGCGCCCTGCCAAGCGCCAGTTGCTGCTGCTGCCCGCCCGAAAGTGTGCCGCCCAACTGGTTGCGGCGCTCGGCAAGGATAGGGAACATCTCGAAGATCTCGGCCGGCACCGTGGCGCTGCGGTCCCGGCGGGCACGCGTACCCATCGTCAGATTGTCCATCACCGAGAGCTTGTGGAAGATGCCGCGACCCTGCGGCACATAGGCAAGGCCGGACCGCGCGATCTTTTCCGGCGGCAAGCCGGCAACGGCGCTGCCGCTCAGCGCGACCTGCCCCGCCCAGGGCCGGTTGAGGCCGATCAAGGCCTTCATCAGGGTCGTCTTGCCAACGCCGTTGCGACCGAGGATCGAGACTACCTCGCCCTTTCGGACCGACAGGGTGACGCCTTGCAGAACCTCGGTGCTGCCGTAGCCTGCGCGCAGATCGTTCACATCCAGCATCACGCACGCCCCAGATAGATATCGCGCACCATCGGGTCGCGCTCGATTGTTGCAAAATCCCCTTCCGCGACGAGCCGGCCCTGATGCATCACAACGGTCCGGGCGGAAAGCGCCCGCACGAAATGCATGTCATGATCGATCACCACCACCGTGCATGTGCCGCGAAGCGACAGGAGAAGGTCGGCTACGGCTTGGGTCTCCTCCGACGAAAGGCCCGCCGTCGGCTCGTCGAGCAGCAGCAGGCGCGACTTGCGGATCAGCCCCATGGCGATTTCAAGCCATTGCTTCTTGCCGTGGGCTAGCACGTCGGCGCGGATATCGCGCTCGGCGGCAAGCCCGGTGCGCGCCATCACTTCTTCCGTGTCACCACCGCCCGCCACGGCCAGGTTTTCTGCCACCGTCAAAGAACCGAAAACCGACGGAACCTGGAACTTGCGCGCGATGCCGGCGCGAGCGATCGCATGGCGCGAAAGCCGATCGATCGGGTTGCCATCGAACAGGATGCAGCCGGAACTCGGCGCGATCGCACCGCAGATCATGTTGAGCAGGGTGGATTTTCCGGCTCCGTTGGGTCCGATCACGCAGGAGACCTCCCCTGCGGCAAAGGTTACGCTGACACCCTCGACCGCGACGAGCCCGCCGAAGTGGCGACCGAGACCTTCGGTGCGCAATTCTCCGCCGACCATCATGCCGCCCTCCTTTGCTTCATTGTCTTCCAGCGCGTCCATAGTTTCTGCGCGGCAGCGGGCAGGCCATCGGGGAAGAAGAACACCATGGCGAGAAAGAACGCGCCGATGAACAGCGGCCAGGCCGACGCGCTGAGCGTGGAGACCTCCTGCTGCAGCCGCCAGACGATCATCGTTCCCGCGACGGCGCCGATGAGGGAACCGCGGCCTCCGACCGCGACCCACATGATGACCTCGGTCGACAGAAGAAGGGCGATCATGTCCGGAGCGACGAAGCCGGTTCCAGTGACATAGAGCGCGCCTGCAAGACCCGCGATCAGCCCAGACAGAACGAAGACCACGAGCAGGTGAAGCGACGTATTGTAGCCAAGCGTCTGGGCCTTGCGCTCGTCATCCTCGATTGCTCTGAGAACGAGCCCCCTCCGGCCGCGCAGCCCCGCCCAAAGGGTAAGCACGATACCGAACAGCACGGCAACCACGAGATAGTAGAACACCTTGCCGGTGATCGGGGTGCCGATGGTGAGTGGCGGCACGCCAATCAGACCGGCATCGCCGCCCGTGATGGAGGACCAGCCGATGGCGATCTGCTGTGCGATCAGGGTCAAGGCCAGCGTAACGATGGTGAAATAGGCTCCGCGTACGCCGCCGAAGATGACGAAATACCCGACGGCGAGCGCGATCACGCCGGCAAGGCCGACGCCGAAGGCAAGCCCCGCAAGACTGCCCCAGGCCGCGCCTGGCGCCACGTGGATCGTCATTATCGCCATACCGTACGCGCCCGCGCCGAAGAAGGTGGCGTGGCCGAAGGAGAGGACGCCGGTGCGCCCCCAGAAAAGATCGAGCGAGACGGCGAAGAGCGCGAAAAGCAGGATATCGCGAAGGCCGGAGACCCCGGAAAACGAACCGAATGCCGGGTAGGCCGCGAGCGCCGCCATGATGGCGATGGTGATGAAAAGCCAGGTCTTGTCGCGTTGTGTCATGCCGGCACCAGCCCCTGCGGACGGAACCGCACGATGACGACTGCAAGGATCAGCACGCTGGCCTGCGCCACGGTGATCGGTACGGTGGTGGAAAGCAGCGATTCCAGCCCTCCCACGAAGGCCGATCCGGCGACGACGCCGGGGATGGAACCCGCGCCGCCGACAAGGACGACGAAGAAGGATCGTGCAAGATAATTGACGCCCATCAGCGCCGTCACCGCGACGAGCGGGGCGATGAGAACGCCGGCGAGGGCCGCAAGCGCCGCTCCGCTTGCAAAGGCCCTGCGATAAACCCTTTCGGCATTCACGCCGAGCGCCCGCGCCATGCCCGCATTCTGAATCACAGCGCGGACATCAAGCCCGAATGGCGTCTTTCGGAAGGCCAGCACGCAGCCCGCCATGACCGCAAAGGCGAAGACGATGAGGAAGAGCCGGTAGGCCGGATACGTGGTGCCGAGTATTTGCACCGAGGCCTCGAACGGCGCGGTCACCGGCCGGGGTGCGGCGCCGTAGATCAGGATGATCGCCTGCTGCAGGATGAGGCTCAGCCCCCAGGTGGCGAGAATGGTGGAGATGGGTCTATCGTAGAGGCGCCGGATCACCGTGACCTCAAGAACCGTGCCGAGAAGATAGCCGACAACCGGCGCCACGATGAGCGCCAGCCAGAATGAGCCGCCGGCCGCCTGTACGCTGAACAGCGTATAGGCCCCGATAGTCACGAACTCGCCGTGGCTGAGGTTGATGATGCCCATCAGGCCGTAGATGATCGCAAGTCCTAAGGCGACGAGCATCAGGATGCTCATCAGCGTCAGCGCATTGAGGGAAAGTGAGACGATATCCGGCATCACTGTCCTCCCATCAAGCGGCCGGCCGCCTCGGCGGCATCGAGCACGTAGCCGTCTCCACCGCGGGGGCCGACGATCTGCACGCCGATCGGCAGCCCTTCGGCCATTCCACAGGAAAGGGTGCAGGCCGGCTGCTGCGACAGGTTGATCGGGTAGCTGAAACCTGCCCACTCGGTCCACCGCGACAGGCCGGAACCCTCCGGCACCTCCCGCCCGGCCGCAAAGGGCAGGCAGACGGTGGTGGGGGAAAGAAGCAGATCATAGTCTGCGAGCAGACGGTCCATCGCCGCACCAAAGCGGGCGCGGGCCTGCTGGGCGGAGATGTAATCGATCAGGCTGAAGCGCGATCCTTCCGCCGCGGCCTCCAGGAAGCCAGGGTCGAGGTCCCCATGCATGTCGGCGGGGATGTGGGCGAGACGGCTTGCCGCGCCCGCCATCCAGTGCGCTTGGAACATTTCGTGCAGGTCGTCGCCTGGCAGCCGAATCGGCTCGACAATTGCGCCTGCAGCTTCGATCTGCCGGATCGAATCCAGAACAACCCGTTCGATGGCGGAATCCAGCGATCCCGTCGGCGGCGTCATCCAAAGAGCGATTTTTCGCCCCTTCCAGTGGAAAGGCCGGGGATCGAGCGAGGGCATCTCGCCCCAAGGCTGGCTCCAGTCTCGCAGGCTTCGTCCACCCATTGCGGACAGCATCGCCCGCGCATCCGCCGGGCTGCGGGTCATTGGGCCGATATGGGCGACCGTTCCGAAGACGCTTGGCGGGTCGGCTGGGACACGACCGAAGGTCGGCTTCAGGCCGAATGTTCCGGTGAAGGCCGCCGGCACCCGGATCGATCCCCCGCCATCCGTGCCGAGGTGGAGGACGCCAGCGCCGGTCGCGGACGCGACAGCCGCGCCACCGGAGGAGCCGCCCGGCGTCAGCTCCGGATTCCAGGGATTGCGGGTGATCCCGAAAGCCGGGCTGTCGGTTACGGACTTCCAGCCGAATTCGGGCGTCGTGGTCTGGGCGATGAAGACGGCCCCGGCAGCACGCATGCCCGCAACGGACGGCGCGTCTCTGGTCATCGGCGCGGCATCGGTTGCCCGGCTTCCGTACCGCACCGACCACCCCTCGACGTGCACGATGTCCTTGAGCGTGGTGGGCACGCCATCGATGGCAGAAAGCGCCGCGCCGGCCCGCCAACGGGCTTCGGCCGCGCCGGCAGCCTTCAGCGCGCCCGCATGATCGATGAGGGTGAAAGCATTGAAACGCCGCTGGACGTCCTCGGCCCGGGCAAGAGCCGCGCGGGCGACCTCCACCGGCGAAAGCGCGCCCGACCCGAATGCCCCGGCCAGGGCGGCGACATCCATGCGGCAGAGGTCCTGCGCATCGGCGATTGGCGAAATGGACTGGCGGCTGCTGTTCAACGGCATCTTCCCTCCTGAAAACCAGTGAAGACAGCATGACCGAAACAGTGCATTCTATAAAATGCAAAATATGATGCTGATTGTTACATGGAATGGATGAATGAACCTGACTCTTAGACAGCTTCGTTATCTTGTGCTTGTCGCTGAGACGGGATCGATATCGGCTGCGGCGCGCGCCTGCCGCATCGCGCAATCGTCCATCTTGGCGGCTGTAGGCCAAGCGGAAGGCGAGATGGGCTCGGGGCTCTTCGAACGCCGCCCCTCCAAGGGCGTCACGCTCACGCCGGCCGGTGAGCGTTTCATCGCGTCAGCACGGCGCTTGCTCTCGGCCGAGGCAGAGTTTGAGCGCACGATGGACAAATACACGTCCGGTATGCCGCCGGTCCTGAAGATCGGCTGTTTCGAGCCCTTCGGCGCCTTGTTCATGCCGGAGCTCTTACATCGGTTCGTCGCGGGGTACGGCACGGAAATCCAGCTCTTCGAGGGTGAGCAGCCGCAGCTCCTGACGTGGCTTGAGACGAACATGGTCGATGCGATTGTGGCCTACGATATCGGGCCAGGCCTTCCCGCGGATGCGGTCACCCTCGCCCATGTACCAGCGCATGCCCTGCTTCATATCGGCGATCCCCTCGCCCAGAAGGAATGCCTCAACCTTGCCGAACTCGTAACGCGACCCCTGGTGCTGCTCGACCTTCCGCAGACCTCCGGATATCTCGTGACGCTTTTCGATCTCGCAGGCCAGAGGCCGCAGATCTCGTTTCGCACCCGCGGCTACGACACAGTTCGCGCCGCCGTGGCGTCGGGATTCGGCATGTCGATCCTCAACATGCGTCCCATCGGGCTTGGAAGCCCGGACAGCGACCGTCTCGTACGCCGGCCGCTGATCGAAATCCTCCCGACACCACGCCTGATGATCGCGGATCGATACGGAGGTGCAAAGCCCGTCTTCCTCCGTCGTTTTACTGATCTGGCGCGTGATTTCTTCGCGGAGATCGGCCCGGAACGCTACGCTGTCGCACTTCCGGAGCGGTATCCCAGCCTTGTGGCGAGTTGATAGTTGCGCTCTTGAACGGAATTGAACCACGGACCGGACAATTGTCGCCGTGACGTTCGTGCCCATCGTGGACAAGGTGCGCATCGCGGCGGTTCCACGGCGTCGAGCGCGCACGATGTGCGCCTCCTCGCGAACTAGGCTTTTTCCGTCCTAGCGACCTGCAGCGACAATCCTCGTGCGATCTGGCCATGTCATGGCAATGACGCCTGCGAGAACACAGACCAGGCCAAGCCAGGCCATAGGCATCAGTCTCTCTCCCAGAAACAGCACGCCGATGGCGACTCCGATCGGCACGCGCATATAGGCCTGCGCCGTCGTACCGACCGAGCCGAGCGTCTGGAGGAGGCGGAAATAGATGACGAAGGCGAGCGCTGTCGAAAAGACCGACAGGCCAAGCAGCGCAACGAGCGAG
>NZ_JBLZPH010000090.1:0-24966 GCF_049199205.1 Shinella sp. M31
AAAACAACGTCGACTACGCCGTCGACGAAGTCACCGTCGCGACGGGCGCCAAGCAGATTCTGTTCAACGCCTTCATGGCGACGGTCAATCCCGGCGATGAGGTCATCATCCCGACGCCCTACTGGACCTCCTATTCCGACATCGTGGAAATCTGCGGCGGCGTGCCGGTGCTGATCCCCTGCGACGCCGAAGCCGGTTTTCGCCTGAAGGCCGAGCAACTGGAAAAGGCGATCACACCGAAAACCCGCTGGGTGCTGTTCAACTCGCCGTCCAACCCCTCGGGCGCCGCCTACAGTGAAGCGGACTACCGCCCGCTGCTCGACGTGCTGCTGAAGCATCCGCATGTCTGGCTGATGGTCGACGACATGTACGAGCACATCGTCTATGACGGCTTCAAGTTCGTTACCCCCGTCGCCATTGAGCCGCGCCTGAAAAGCCGCGCGCTGACGATCAACGGCGTCTCCAAGGCCTATGCCATGACAGGCTGGCGCATCGGCTATGCCGGCGGCCCCAAGGCGCTGATCAAGGCCATGGCCGTGATCCAGAGCCAGGCAACCTCCTGCCCCTCCTCCGTCAGCCAGGCCGCCTCCGTCGAGGCGCTCAATGGTCCTCAAGACTTTTTGAAGGACCGTCAGGCAAGCTTCAAGCATCGCCGCGATCTCGTCGTCTCGGCCCTGAACGCCATTCCCGGCCTCGCCTGCCGCACCCCGGAAGGTGCTTTCTACACCTTCTCCGGCTGCGCCGGCGTGATCGGCAAGACCACCCCGAAGGGCAAGCGCATCGAAGCCGACAGCGACTTCACGGATTATCTCCTTGAAGACGCCAACGTCGCGGTCGTCCCCGGCTCCGCCTTCGGCCTCTCCCCCTATTTCCGCATCTCCTACGCCACGTCGGAAGCGGAACTGACGGAAGCGCTCAAGCGCATCGCGGACGCCTGCGCCAGACTCGCCTAAGCCCGGCAAAAGACAATCCGACAAAGAAAAGGGGCCTCGAAAGAGGCCCCATTTTTATGTGTCCGCGCCTTCTGGCGTTCTCTGCTTCCCCGCGGCTTTGGGCCACAGATGCAAAAATGCCCCGGTCTTTCCGGCCGGGGCATCGAAGGTCCTTGAAGGATCAGGCGGCGTGGGCGCCGCGGTTTTCCTGGGCGTAGTAGTGGCCGAAGCGGTTGGCGAGGAAAGCGTCGAGTGCGATTTCTTCCTGGCGCACAAAACCCTCGGCGCGCAGCGAGCCATCGGCCAGCATGTCGAGCACGGCGCAGATCGAGCCTGCGGTGGTGATCTGGATGGCGGAATGCAGGGCGCCGGCGACCGGGGCGCTGTAGACCTTGTTGGCGTAGGTTTCCTGGATCAGGCGACCGCCCTTGCGGCCCGAAACGGTCACGAAGATGATGACGACGTCCTGCGTGGTGGTCGGCAGGGCGTTTTCGAAGATGTCCTTGAGGACCTCGCGGCGGTGACGCAGGCCGAGATCGTTCAAGAGCGCCTTCATGATGGCGGCGTGGCCGGGATAGCGGATCGTACGGTAGTTCAGCGTACGAACCTTGCCCTTCAGCGTCTCGCAGAGCGTGCCGAGGCCGCCCGAGGTGTTGAAGGCTTCGTAGGTGACGCCGTCGAGCGAGAATTCTTCACGCTCTTCCAGCGCCGGAACCTCGATCAGCGCGCCTTCGACGATGGCTTCGCAGGGCTCGATATATTCGTTGATGACGCCGTCCGTGCTCCAGGTCAGGTTATAGTTCAGGGCGTTGGACGGGTACTGCGGCAGGGCGCCGACGCGCATGCGCACGCTGTCGAGCGTGTCGAAGCGGCTGGCGAGGTCGTTGGCGACAATGGAGATGAAGCCCGGTGCCAGGCCGCACTGCGGGATGAAGGCCGTCTTGGCGTTTTCGGCGATGCGCTTAACCTGGCGGGTGGATTCGACGTCTTCCGTGAGGTCGAGATAGTGCAGGCCGGCAGCAGCGGCTGCTTCGGCGATAGCGACCGTCAGGTGGTAGGGGGCGGCCGAGAGAACAGCGAACTTGCCGGTCAGAAGGGCCTTCATGGCGGCGGCATCAGTGATATCGACGACGGCCGTGGTGACCGCGGCGTGCTTCTCGATGCCAGCAAGCTGCTCTTCGGCGCGGTCCGCGACGGTGACGCGGTAATCCCCGCTGTGAGCCAGCATGCGCGCGATGGTCGAGCCGATCTTGCCTGCGCCGATGACGACGATGTCCTTCATGTGATTTCCCTCCGGCATGAATTGATGCGCTTATTTTGAGAGGGATGGCTGTCGATTTAAAGCGCCATATCTGGCATAATCAATCATCGATATCGGCAGAACGACGGTAAAAATGAGCATTTCGACGCTAGGCGCCAAGGATCGCGAGCTTCTCTCCATCCTCAGCGAGAACGCCCGCGAGCAGACCGCGACCATCGCTCGCAAGCTGGGCCTTTCCCGCACGACCGTGCAGGCGAAGATCGACAGGCTGGAAAGGGACGGCGTCATCGCCGGCTACGGCGTCAAGCTTTCGGACGCTTACGAGAGTGGCATGGTGAAGGCGCATGTCCTCATCACCATCGCGCCGAAGACGTTGGCGCGCATCACCACGGAGCTGCACGCCATCTCCGCCGTGCGCACGCTGCATTCGGTGAGCGGCAGCTTCGACCTGATCGCGGTCGTCGAGGCGGCATCCATCGCCGAACTCGACCACCTCATCGACCGCATCGGCGCCATCGACGGCGTGGAACGCACCCTGTCGTCGATCATTCTGTCGACGCGGATAAGGCGCTAGGGGCAGCGCCCCGGCAAGCGACACACTCCTATCTCCGCCGGAGACACCCATGCCGTAGCTCACAAAAAACCGGCCGCCAATGGCGACCGGTTTTTGCATTCACGATGAAGCGTCGCTTAGAAGCGGTCGTCTTCGTCCTCGTCCGGGGTGGACGACTTGAGCGACTTGAGCTTGGCGAAGACGGCGTCGGCGTCGATTTCCTTTTCCTCTTCACGGTCGCTGTAGGGCAGCTTTTCCGTTTCCTGGGCGGATTCGAGCGTGGCGCCGAGTTCGGCGGCCGTCGGCAGCGGGCGGCCCTTTGAGGCGCGTTCGACTTCGAGGTCGAGATCGATCTGCGAGCAGAGGCCCAGCGTGACCGGATCCATCGGCGTCAGGTTCGTCGAATTCCAGTGGGTGCGATCACGGATCTGCTCGATCGTCGACTTGGTGGTGCCGACGAGACGCGAGATCTGCGCATCCTTGAGTTCCGGATGGTTGCGCACGAGCCAGAGAATGGCGTTCGGGCGGTCCTGGCGCTTGGAGACCGGCGTGTAACGCGGGCCCTTGCGCTTGGATTCGGGAACGCGGACCTTCGGCTCGGAAAGCTTCAGCTTGTGGTTCGGGTTGCCTTCCGCGCGGGCGATTTCCTCGCGCGACAGCTGGCCGGTCGAGATCGGGTCGAGGCCCTTGATGCCCTGGGCTGATTCGCCGTCGGCGATCGCCTTCACTTCAAGCGGATGCAGTTTGCAAAAAGTCGCGATCTGTTCGAACGACAGCGCCGTGTTGTCGACCAGCCAGACCGCGGTCGCCTTTGGCATGAGGAGCTGCTGAGCCATGCATATAGTCCTTCTGTCCGTCCGCGCCGGTGTCGCGGGTCGTGGGGTAGTTAACCACTATGTTCCGGGAATTGCGCCCTCTATACCCTCACTGTCGCAGAAATGCAATTCTTCAAGAGACAAATGACCTTTGTCTAATTGCCGTAATGCTTTGACCTGATATGAATGGCGCCGAGAGTGGCGGGACCGGAGGAGAATACGGTTTCCCGCGCATGCGCAGTCATAGGGAGGCATCCATGTCCGCAAAGACCTATCCGGTCCTGAAATCCGCAAAAAGCCGTGCGCTCATCGACAACGATACCTATCAGAAATGGTATCGCGAGAGCATCGAGAACCCGGAGCGCTTCTGGGACAAACACGGCATGCGCATCGACTGGTTCAAGCCCTATACGAAGGTCAAGAACACCTCGTTCAATGGCAAGGTCCCGATCAAGTGGTTCGAGGACGGCATCACCAATGTCTCCTACAACTGTATCGACCGCCACCTGAAGGCGCATGGCGACGACGTCGCCATCATCTGGGAAGGCGACAATCCCTATATCGACAAGAAGATCACCTATAACGAGCTTTACGAACACGTCTGCCGCATGGCGAACGTGATGAAGAAGCACGGCGTGAAGAAGGGTGACCGCGTCACCATCTATATGCCGATGATCCCCGAAGCGGCCTATGCGATGCTCGCCTGCGCGCGCATCGGCGCCATCCATTCCGTGGTCTTCGGCGGATTCTCGCCGGATGCGCTGGCCGGCCGCATCGTCGATTGCGAATCGACCTTCGTCGTCACCTGCGACGAGGGCGTGCGCGGCGGCAAGCCGATCCCGCTCAAGGAAAACACCGATACCGCGATCGACATCGCCGCCAAGCAACATGTCATCGTCAACAAGGTTCTGGTCGTGCGCCGCACCGGCGGCAAGATCGGCTGGGCGCCGGGTCGTGACATCTGGCATCACAAGGAAGTGCTGACGGTGCCGCGCGATTGCCCGCCGGCCAGGATGAAGGCGGAAGATCCGCTGTTCATCCTCTACACCTCCGGCTCGACCGGCAAGCCGAAGGGCGTGCTGCACACCACGGCCGGCTATCTCGTCTATGCCTCGATGACGCACAAATACGTCTTCGATTATCAGGACGGCGATATCTACTGGTGCACGGCCGATGTGGGTTGGGTTACCGGCCACTCCTACATCGTCTACGGACCGCTCGCGAACCGCGCGACCACGCTGATGTTCGAAGGCGTGCCGAACTTCCCGGATGCCGGTCGCTTCTGGGAGGTGGTCGACAAGCACAAGGTCAACATCTTCTACACTGCACCGACGGCGATCCGCGCGCTGATGGGTGCCGGCGACGACTTCGTCAAGCGCTCCGACCGCTCGTCGCTGCGCCTGCTCGGCTCGGTCGGCGAGCCGATCAACCCGGAAGCCTGGGAATGGTATTACAACGTGGTCGGCGAAGGCCGTTCGCCGATCGTCGATACCTGGTGGCAGACGGAAACCGGCGGCATCCTCATCACCCCACTGCCGGGTGCGACGGACCTCAAGCCGGGTTCGGCGACACGGCCGTTCTTCGGCATCAAGCCCGAACTCGTCGATAACGAGGGCAAGGTGCTCGAAGGTGCGGCCGACGGCAATCTGTGCATCACCGACAGCTGGCCGGGCCAGATGCGCACGGTCTATGGCGATCACAAGCGCTTCGTCGAAACCTACTTCTCCACCTACAAGGGCAAGTATTTCACCGGCGACGGCTGCCGCCGGGACGAGGACGGCTACTATTGGATCACCGGCCGCGTCGACGACGTCTTGAACATTTCCGGCCACCGCCTCGGCACGGCCGAAATCGAATCGGCGCTCGTCTCGCACCATCTCGTTTCGGAAGCGGCCGTGGTCGGCTATCCGCACAGCCTCAAGGGCCAGGGCATCTATTGCTACGTCTCGCTGATGGCCGGCGAGGAGGGCAACGACGCACTGCGCCAGGATCTCGTCAAACACGTCCGCAAGGAAATCGGCCCGATCGCGACGCCCGACAAAATCCAGTTCGCGCCCGGCCTGCCGAAGACCCGCTCCGGCAAGATCATGCGCCGCATCCTGCGCAAGATCGCCGAGGACGATTTTGGCGCACTCGGGGATACCTCGACGCTCGCCGATCCCGCCGTCGTGGACGACCTGATTGCGAACCGCCAGAACAAGGCGGGTGGCTGAGCAGCCCGATCACGGAACGACAAAGCGAAACGGCGGCCAGTGGCCGCCGTTTTCGTTTTGTAGAGTTGCGTGCGTGATTGTTCGGATGAGGTAACGCCCCTTCTCCTCTCCTTCGTCATTCTCGGCTCGCCCCGGGGATGACGAAGGAGAGGAGGAAGTCGCCTATTTGAAACGTCTCAGGCGAGGACGGCTTCCGGCTCTCAGAAATCGATCGCCCGGCCCTTGATCTCCCAGTCACCGAACCGTGCCGGGTCTTCGCCGCCGCGGCCGCCGATCTCCTCGGCGCGCTCGACAGGCTGGGCCGCCTTGCGGCGCTCCTCGGCCTCCTGCAGGGCGCGCTGGGCTGCGGGCGGGAGCACTTTGCGGCCGTCGGAATGATTGTCGTTGTCGCTGTCCATGAAAATCGGCATCCTTCCGGGATATTGAAGAAGTGCGGGTGGTTTCCCATCATATAGGAGCGTGAAGACGCTGTGGAAAGCGCCTATTGACGTGAACCATATCCTTGAAACCAAGGATCGACAGCTGGGTCGATGGGACCTGACAGGAGCCGAAAACGCATGAACATCGTTCGCACAGCCATGCTGCTCGCCGCCATGACGGCGCTTTTCATGGGCGTGGGCCTGCTCATCGGCGGCAAAGGCGGCATGATGATCGCACTCGTGGTCGCGATCGGCATGAACGTCTTCTCCTACTGGAATTCCGACCGGATGGTGCTGTCCATGTACGGCGCCAAGGAGGTCGATGAGCGCACGGCACCCGAATATTACGGCATCGTGCGGGATCTCGCAGCACGCGCCGGCCTGCCCATGCCGCGCGTCTTCGTCATGAACAGCGACCAGCCCAATGCCTTCGCGACGGGCCGCAACCCGGAAAACTCCGCCGTCGCCGCCTCCACCGGCCTCCTCCAGGCGCTTTCCTACGAAGAGGTGGCGGGGGTGATGGCGCATGAGCTGGCGCATATCCAGAACCGCGACACGCTGACCATGACGCTGACGGCAACGCTTGCCGGTGCGATCTCCATGCTCGCCAACTTCGCCATGTTCTTCGGCGGCTCCAACAACCGCGAGAACAACAATCCGCTCGGCTTCGTCGGCGTGCTGATCGCGATGATCGTCGCCCCCTTCGCCGCCATGCTGGTGCAGATGGCGATCAGCCGCACGCGCGAATATTCCGCCGACAAGCGGGGCGCGGAAATCTGCGGCAATCCGCTGTGGCTGGCCTCCGCTCTCGGCAAGATCGCGGTCGCGGCCGGCCGTATTCCCAACAATCAGGCCGAGCGCAATCCGGCAACGGCGCATATGTTCATCATCAATCCGCTCTCGGGCGAGCGCATGGACAACCTGTTTTCGACCCATCCGAACACCGAGAACCGCATCGCGGCGCTCCAGGAAATGGCCCGCACCATGCAGGCCCGCTCGACGGAACCGGTCCGGGCTGATAATCCCGTGCGCAAATCGCGCTCCGTACCGACGACGGGCTGGGGACGCGGTGGCTCCGAACCACCCAAAGGTCCCTGGTCTTGAACGACGACACGCGCAGAAAAAAACCGTTTCCGAAACGCCATGACGGCCCCCGGCGGCCGAAGCCCGAGACGGCCGAGAGCCAGCCTGAAAAGCCGGGCCTGCGCGCACGGCAGGCGGCGGCAAAAATCCTCGCGGCCGTGGTCGATCGCAAGACATCGCTCGACGGCATGCTGGACCTCGAAAACGGCAACCCCGCCTATCGCCAGCTGAACGATGCCGACCGGGCGCTGGTGCGTGCCATCCTCAACACGGCGCTGCGCCACCTCCCCCGTATCGAGGCCATTCTCGACACGCTCGTCGGCACGCCGCTGCCGGATGGCGCCCGCGCGCTGCACCATGTCCTGACCGTCGCGGCTGCGCAAATCCTCTATCTCGACGTGCCGGATCATTCCGCCGTCGATCTCGCCGTGGAGCAGGCGCAGCTTGATCCACGCAACCGTCGTTTCGCCAGCCTCACCAATGCGGTGCTGCGCCGGCTGTCGCGCGAAAAGGCCTCGCATCTCAGCGCGACCCGCGCCGTTCCCGTAATTCCCGAATGGTTTTACGACCGCCTCGCCGACATCTATGGCCGCGAGCATGCCGGCCGCATCGCCGAGGCGATGCTGGAGCCGTCGGCCATCGATTTGACCGTCAAGTCCGATGCCGAGGGCTGGGCCGCCAAACTCGGCGGCCGCGTGCTGCCGACCGGCTCCGTCCGGCTTCCCGCCGCCTCCGGCGCCATTCCCGCGCTGGAAGGCTTCGAGGACGGGCAATGGTGGGTGCAGGACGCGGCGGCGAGCCTGCCGGCAAAACTGTTCGACGATCTCAAGGGCAAGCGCGTCGTCGATCTCTGCGCGGCCCCCGGCGGCAAGACGGCGCAGCTTCTTCTCGCCGGCGCTGAGGTGACGGCGCTCGACCATTCCGGCAATCGCCTGAAGCGGCTGATCGGCAATCTCGAGCGGCTCGGCCTTTCGGCGAGGACGCAGGAGATCAACATGGCGGATTTCCGCACCGACGAGCTCTTCGATGCCGTCCTGCTCGATGCCCCCTGCTCCTCCACCGGCACGATCCGCAAACATCCCGACGTGCTCTGGACGAAAGGCCCGGAGGATATCGAGAAGCTCGCGCGCCTGCAGGAGCGCCTGCTGCGCCATGCCCTGACGCTGGTCAAGCCAGGTGGCGAACTCGTCTTCTCCAATTGCTCGCTTGACCCCGACGAGGGCGAGGACATGGTTTCGCGCGTTCTCGCCGACAATGCGGATTGGCGAATCATTCCGGCCGATCCCGCCGACTGGCCGGGTCTTGAGGATGCGGTTTCGCCGCGCGGCGAGCTGCGCACGACGCCGGCCATGCTGCCGGCAACCGGCGATCATGCGGGCGGATTGGATGGATTTTACGCGGTAAGGCTTCGAAAAGCCAATTGAACGCAAAATCATCCCAAAATATTGCCGAGGTCATCAACAGTCCATCAGCGGGCGATGAATTGACGGCGCTCCTCTCCTCGGCCTACCTATAGGCTTGGAGGCATTCGTTAACCATGCAGCTTTCCGACCGTCAGCGGCTATCCTATCTGTATATGCGTGAGAGCTGGCGGCGCTTCTCGCGCAGGCTTGCCTTGGGGCGGATCAGCGCCATGCGTTTTTCCGGCGGCACGCCCGACCGCCTCATCGTTGCGCCGACCGATCTGCACCCGGCCGATTCCTTTGCCGGCGAAGAAATCATGGCCGGCCGTTTCCCGCTCGCCGGCCGCAGCCTCGAATGCGAGGGCGAATCACCCTTCGCGCTGGAACTGCCGTCGGAAGAGTTCGCCGTCCGCCTGCACTGCTTCGGCTGGCTGCGCCATATGCGGCTGGTCGATCCGGAAAAGGCGGCGCTCACCACCCGTTTCATCGTCGACGACTGGCTGCAAAGCCATGGCCGGGTCATCGGCGGGCTTGCCTGGCGGCCGGATGTCACGGCGCAGCGCATCATCGCCTGGCTCTCTCATTCGCCCGTCGTGCTGAAGGATGCCGATTATCCTTTCTATCGCCGGTTCCTGAAAAGCCTCGCCTTCCAGGTGCGTTACCTGCGCCACGTCGCCGATACGACGCGTGACGGCGAGCCGCGGCTTCGCGTGCGCATCGCACTCGCCATGGCCTCCATCGCCATGCCCTCCTCGCCGTCCAAGATGCGCAAGGCCGCCCGTCATCTCGACGAGGAGCTGGACCGGCAGATCCTGCCGGACGGCGGCCATTGCTCGCGCAATCCGCGCGCGGCACTCGATCTCCTGCTCGACCTGCTGCCGCTGCGCCAGACTTACGTCAATCTCGGCCATGACATGCCGACGCAGCTCATTCCCTGCATCGACCGCATCTATCCGGCCCTGCGCTTCTTCCGCCATCAGGGCGGCGAGCTCGCGCTGTTCAACGGCGCGACCTATACGCTGGCCAACGAGCTGATGTCGGCGCTGCGCTACGACGAGACCGGTGGCGCCCCCTTCAAGGCCCTGCCCTCGATCAATTATGACCGGGTGGCGGTGAAGGAGACCGTGGTGCTGATGGATACCGGCACGTCGAAATCCGTCGATCTGTCGTCAACTGCGGCGGCGGGCACGCTTTCCATCGAAGTTTCCTCTGGAAAGAACCGCTTCATCGTCAATTCCGGGCGCCCGCGTTTTGCCGGCGAGGCTATGCGGCAGATGTCGCGCATGACGGCCGCCCATTCGGTGGCGACGCTGAACGACACCTCCTCCTCGCGCATCTCCTCGTCGCGCTTCCTGGGGCCGATCATCATCGGCGGCGTCAGCAAGGTGAACGTCGCGCGCATCGAGCGCGATTCCGGCGCCGATGGCGTGACGGCGAGCCATGACGGCTATCTCAAGCGTTTCGGCCTCCTCTACGAGCGCGATATCCTGGTGTCGCCGACGGGCGGTGAAATCCGCGGCCGCGAGCGCTTCTTCAAGCCGGCGACGGCGAACGCGCCTATCGAGAAGGGTACGGCCGTCGTACGCTTCCACGTCCATCCGACCATCCAGCTCTACCGCGCCTCGGCCAATGAGACGCGGCTGGTGGCGCCGGATGGCGAGGCCTGGGCGCTGACCTGCCTGGATGTGCCGGTCGAGGAGGAGGAGGACGTGTTCTTCGCCGATCCCTCGGGCGTGCGCCCCTCCCGCCAGCTGACGCTGACCATGCCGCTCGCCGAGATACCGGAAGTTCAGTGGTCTCTCGCCCGGCAACGGTGAGTGCTCGGGGTTGAGAATTCAGCCTTTCAAGGTTTTCTCCCGGTCCTGCCTGTGATAACGGGGCGCATGACCATCCGCCCCTCCTTCCGGGGCCGCAGAACGGAGCGCCCCATGGCCGTTGTTTCCAAGAAAATCCCCGCCCCTGACCGCGTTGCCATCCGCACCGCGCTTTTGTCCGTGTCCGACAAGACCGGTGTCGTCGAGCTCGCCAAGGCGCTCGCTGACAAGGGCGTTCGCCTGCTCTCGACGGGCGGCACGCACAAAGCGCTCAGCGATGCCGGCCTTGCCGTCACCGACGTTTCGGAGATCACCGGCTTTCCGGAAATCATGGACGGCCGCGTCAAGACGCTGCACCCGTCCGTACATGGCGGCCTGCTGGCGATCCGCGACGATGCCGAGCATGTCGAAGCGATGAAAGCACATGGCATCGGCGCGATCGATCTGACGGTCATCAACCTCTATCCGTTCGAAGAGGTTCGCGCCAAAGGCGGCGATTATCCGACGACGGTCGAGAATATCGATATTGGCGGGCCGGCGATGATCCGCGCCTCGGCCAAGAACCATGCCTATGTGACCATCGTCACCGACCCCTCGGACTATCCGGCGCTGCTGGAAGAGCTGGCCGACGGTTCGACCTCCTATGCCTTCCGCCAGCGCCTCGCCGCAAAGGCCTATGGCCGCACGGCGGCCTATGACGCAGCGATCTCCAACTGGTTTGCCGAGGCGCTCGATATCGCCATGCCGCGTCACCGCGTGCTTGGTGGGGTGTTGAAGGAAGAGATGCGCTACGGCGAGAACCCGCACCAGAAGGCAGGCTTCTACGTGACCGGTGAGAACCGTCCCGGCGTGGCCACCGCGACGCTGCTGCAGGGCAAGCAGCTTTCCTACAACAACATCAACGACACGGACGCCGCCTTCGAGCTGGTGGCGGAATTCCTGCCGGAAAACGGCCCGGCCTGCGCGATCATCAAGCATGCCAATCCCTGCGGTGTCGCCACCGGCAGAACGCTGAAGGACGCGTACGCCCGTGCGCTCGCCTGCGACCCGGTCTCGGCCTTCGGCGGCATCATCTCGCTCAATTCGACGCTCGACGGCGAGACGGCGGAAGAAATCGTCAAACTGTTCACCGAGGTCATCATCGCGCCCGACGCCGATGAGAAGGCCCGCGCCATCATCGCCTCCAAGCCGAACCTGCGCCTGCTGGTGACCGGCGCCCTGCCCGATCCGCGCGTGCCCGGCCTCTCCGCCAAGACGGTTTCAGGCGGCCTGCTCGTGCAGAGCCGCGACAACGGCATGGTCGAGGATCTCGAGCTCAAGGTCGTCACCAAGCGTGCACCGACGGCGCAGGAGCTTATCGACATGAAGTTCGCTTTCAAGGTCGCCAAGCACGTGAAGTCGAATGCCGTTGTCTATGCCAAGGATGGCCAGACGGCCGGTATCGGCGCCGGCCAGATGAGCCGTGTCGATTCCGCCCGCATCGCCGGCCTGAAGGCCGAGGAAGCCGCCAAGGCTATGGGCCTGGCCGAGCCTTTGACGCGCGGCTCCGCCGTTGCCTCTGAAGCCTTCCTGCCCTTCGCCGACGGCCTGCTCTCGGCGATTGCCGCGGGCGCCACGGCGGTGATCCAGCCGGGCGGCTCGATGCGAGATGCGGAAGTCATTGCCGCGGCGGATGAAGCGGGCGTCGCCATGGTCTTCACCGGCATGCGCCACTTCCGCCACTGACCCTTGGCCGGAGTCATCTAGGAAATCAAAACGCCCTGCTAGCGGGGCGTTTTGCGTTTCATGCCTCGACTTTCGCGGCCGGATAGGGCGTGCGCAGCAAGAGCAGGAAGCCGACCACGAGGAAGACGATGAGCGCCATCATGCCCGCACGCGCCGAGCCCGTCGCGGTGGTGATGAGCGCGACGGAGAGCGGCGCCAGGAAGGACGTGGCGCGACCCGAGAGAGCGTAGAGGCCGAAATAACGGCCGGCTTCGTCCGGATGGATGCTCTGGGCAAGATAAGAGCGTGCCGAGGCCTGCACCGGGCCGAAGGCGACGCCGATCAGCAGGCCGTAGAGGATATAGGCCTTTTCCGCGGCGGTGCCGAAGAGGCCGCCGGAATCCTCTGCGGGAAGCGGGATCAGGCCGAACAGGGTGAAGCCGGGGCCGGTCGAGACGATGCCGACCGTCGCGAGCGTGAGGCAGACGAGGCTCATGACGACCACGGTCTTGGAGCCCAGCCGCGTATCGAGCCGGCTGGCATAGAGGCAGCCGCCGATGGCCACGACATTCAGGATGATGCCGTAGATACCGAGCTCGAAGGTCTGCCAGGCGAACATGCCGGCGGCGAAGGTGCCGCCGAGTGCCAGCAGGCCATTGACGCCGTCCTGATAGATCATGCGGGCGACGAGGAAACGCAGGATGCCGGGCTTGTTCTTCAGGTCTCTCAGCGCCTCGGAGAGATCGGCGAAACCGGCACGTACGGCAGCGGCGATCGGCAGGCCCTTGCTCTGGTCCGGCGTGAAGAAGAACATCGGCAGGATGAAGACAAAATACCACAACGCCGAGATCGGCCCGGTGATGCGGGCATCCTCGCCAGCCGCCGCATCGAGCCCGAAGAGCGGGGCGATGCCGATGGCCGTCTTGCCGGTCTCCGGATTGGCGGCGAGCAGCGCCACGACGGCGATCAGCACGATCATGCCGCCGAGATAGCCGAGACCCCAGGCGATGTTGGAGATGCGGCCGGTATCCTCAGGGCGCACGAGCCGCGGCATCATGGAATCGTTGAAGACAATGGAGAATTCCGCGGCAACGGTCGCCAGAACGATCAGCGCCATGGCATAGATGAGGCTGCTGCCGGGTTCGGCATACCAGAGGGCGGCAAGCGAGAGGATCTTGACGGCCGCAAAGGCGGCGATCCAGGGTTTTCGCGCACCGGATGCGTCGGCAATCGAGCCCATGATGGGGGCAAGCAGTGCAATCGCGATGCCGGAGAGCGTGAGCGTATAGCTCCAGGCGGCCTGGCCCGCAGCGTGATCCTCGGTGAGGCGCGAGACGAGATAGGGGCCGAAGATGAAGGTAGTGATGACGGTGAAGAACGGCTGCGCCGCCCAGTCGAACAGCATCCAGCCTGTTATGCCGAGCCGGCTCGTGCGTGGCTCCCGGCTTTCCGTGACAACCGTCATCGCCCCTCCCGCTGGTACCCGGGGGCGATGACCGCGCCCGTCCTCAAGCCGGCTAACGGGCTCCGTCAGCCGGCAGGGGACTGTGTCATTTCGCTCTTTCCTGCGCAAGGTCGCTCAGGATGCCGGCCGCGACCGAGACCTTGGCCAGCGTCGCTTCACCGGCTTCCGTCAGGGCCGAGAGGTTCGCCGTCACGCGGGTAAGCCGCTCCTTGTCGCCCTGCTGCCAGGCGGCGAGCGGCGCCTTGTCGCCCTTGTGGCGCGTCAGCACCACGGTGGCGAGGTCGCGGCGGGCATTGGCGATATCGGTGAGGCTGCGCTGGAGGGCGAGCGCCTCGTAGAGATCGCCGGTCGGGATGCGGCTTGCCGACGAGAGGAGGCGTCCGATATTCAGCGTCGCGCTGATGCCGGCGAAGGTCTGCGCCGTCTTGGCGAGCGTATCGCCCGTCGCGTTGGCGATCAGCATGACCTCGGGCACGAAGGTGAGCAGGGAGAGCGTTGCGATTTCTTCCGCAAGCTCGGCCGGAACCCCCTCGTCCTCATAGGCATGCGCCTTGCGACGGGCCTCGTCGCCAATGGCGTCGGACACCAGCGTGGAGAGCTGCGGACGCAGCTGCTTCAGCGCCTGCTTCAGCTTGTGCACCGCCTGATCCATCGGGCCGGAGACGGCGCCGGTGGTCAGAAGCAGGCTGGTGACGGTGGCATAGATGCGGCCGATCTCTTCGTAGAGCTCGTTCTGCAAGGTGCCGGCAACCTGGTTGTCCAGGGCATCGACGCCGGCATAGAGCGCGGCAAGGCCATAGCCGTCACGGGCGATCACCGCCGCCTTCACCGCATCCGCCGGGCCGAAGCCGGTGCCGTCGGTCAGGCCGTTGATGAAGGCCGGGCCGCCGCGGTTGATCACCTCGTTGGCGAGGATCGTCGCGATGATCTCGCGGCGCAGGCGATGCGAGCGAATGTCGTCCGCATAGGCCTTCTGCATCTTCGCCGGGAAGTAACCGGTCAGCGTCGGTTCGAAATAGGGCTCGTCCGGCAGGCTGGTATGAACGATCTCGTCGAACAACACCAGCTTGGCATAGGAGAGCAGCACGCCGATCTCCGGTCGCGTCAGCGGCTTGCCGGCCTGGTAGCGTTCGGCAAGCGTCCGGTCGTCGGGCAGCGTCTCGACCTTGCGGTTGAGCTGGCCGGCCGCCTCCAAGCGGTCCATCAGGCGGGTCAGCGGCGCGCGATTGGCCGTGCCCTGCTTTTCGACCAGCGAGATTGCCAGCGATTGCAGATAGTTGTTGCGCAGCACGAGATGGCCGACTTCGTCGGTCATCGAGGCCAGCAGCACGTTGCGCTTGGCGCGGGTCAGCCGCTCGTCGCGCATGGCCGAGGCGAGTGCGATCTTGATGTTGACCTCAACGTCCGACGAGTTCACGCCGGCCGAGTTGTCGATGGCATCCGAGTTGCTGCGGCCGCCCTTGAGGCCGAAGGCGATGCGGCCGCGCTGGGTGACGCCGAGATTGGCGCCCTCGCCGATCACCTTGGCGCGCACGTCCTCGCCGACGATGCGGATCGGGTCGTTGGCGCGGTCGCCAACTTCCGCATCCGTCTCGTTCTGGCCGCGGATATAGGTGCCGATGCCGCCGAACCACATCAGGTCAACCGGCGCCTTGAGGATGGCAGTCATGATTTCGAACGGGGTGGCCTTGGCCTTGTCGAGGCCGATAACGGCTTGCGCCTCCGGCGTCAGCGTGACGGATTTCTCCGTGCGCGGAATGATCATCGCGCCCTTGGAGAGCACGGAGCGGTCATAGTCCTGCCAGCTCGAGCGCGGCAGGGCGAACATGCGGCGGCGCTCGGCGAAGGACGTATCGGTATCCGGCGAGGGATCGATGAAGATGTCGCGGTGGTCGAAGGCCGCGACGAGCTTGATCTTGCGCGACAGCAGCATGCCGTTGCCGAAGACGTCACCCGACATGTCGCCGACGCCGGCAACCGTAAACGGCGTCTTCTGGATGTCGATGTTCATCTCGCGGAAGTGGCGCTTAACGGTTTCCCAGGCGCCGCGGGCGGTAATGCCCATCTTCTTGTGGTCGTAACCGGCCGAGCCACCCGATGCAAAAGCGTCGTCGAGCCAGAAACCGGCTTCCTGCGCCAGGCCGTTGGCGGTGTCGGAGAAGGTCGCGGTGCCCTTGTCGGCGGCGACGACGAAATAGGGGTCGTCACCGTCGATGCGCACCGTATCGGCTGGCGGCACGACATCCTGGCCGACGATGTTGTCGGTGACCGACAGCAGCGTGCGGATATAGGTCTTGTAGGCCTCGGTGCCGGCCTTGAAGACGGCATCGCGGCTACCGCCGACGGGAAGCTGCTTCGGATAGAAGCCGCCCTTGGCACCGACGGGCACGATGACCGAGTTCTTGACCTGCTGCGCCTTGACGAGGCCGAGCACTTCGGTGCGGTAGTCCTGCGCGCGGTCCGACCAGCGCAGGCCGCCGCGGGCGACCTTGCCGAAGCGCAGATGCACGCCCTCGACCTCCGCGCCATAGACGAAGATTTCGCGGAACGGGCGCGGTTCCGGCAGGCCGTCGAGCGCCTTCGGGTCGAGCTTGATCGCAAACGTCTTGCGCGGCTTGCCGTCGGCATCGTGCTGGAAATAGTTGGTGCGCAGCGTCGCCTGAATGGCGTTGACGTAGCGGCGCAGGATGCGGTCCTCGTCGAGGCTCGGCACACTGGCCAGCGCCTCCTCGATGACCGTGGAGATGTCGCCGGACTTCTTCTCGCGCTGGCGCTCGGTGAGCCTGGGGTCGAGACGGGTCTCGAACAGGCGGAAGAGGTTGGCGGCAATGGCCGGATACTTGTTCAGCGTATCGGCGATATAACCCTGCGAATAGGCGATGCCGGTCTGGCGCAGGTAGCGCGAATAGGTGCGCAGCGCCATGATTTCGCGGGCCGAGAGGCCAGCGGTCAGCACCAGGCGGTTCAGCGCGTCGTCGTCCACTTCGCCGTGCCAGGCGGCGAGGAAGGCTTCCTCCAGCATGGGGCTCAGCTTGGCGAGGTTGATCTCCAGGCCGTCGCGCTGCTTGAGCTCCATGTCGTGCAGGATGACGCGGCGCTCGTTGCCGTCGAAGGTGGTGAGCGTCAGGTCGTGCGTCTGTTCGCTGATGACGTTGAAGCCCAGATTTTCGAGCAGCGGCACGCGGCGCGACAGGGAAACCGGTTCGCCGGCGTGGAAGATCTTCAGTTCCACCGAGGCAAGGTCCGTGTTCCAGGCCTTGCGGTAGAAGGAGATGCGGATCGGGTTTTCCGGTGTCGCCGTCGAAATCAGCGCGAGGTCGGCATTGGCTTCGGCGGGCGTGAAGTCTTCCTGGTAACCGGGATCGGTGACGAGGCGCAGGCCGTCGGCGCTGGACAGCGCCTCGAAGCGGTCGCTCCAGCGCGTGGCGATCTCGCGCACGGCCTGTTCCAGCTTGTTCTGTGCGATGCGCGGCGTCTTGCCGCCGGAGCGGCCGATGATGAAGTGAACGCGGGCGAGGCCACCCTCGGGGAAAGCCGG
This sequence comes from Shinella sp. M31, assembly GCF_049199205.1. Taxonomy (NCBI): domain Bacteria; kingdom Pseudomonadati; phylum Pseudomonadota; class Alphaproteobacteria; order Hyphomicrobiales; family Rhizobiaceae; genus Shinella; species Shinella sp. M31. Next base: position 17,201 of record NZ_JBLZPH010000090.1, read on the forward strand.
GTAATAGGCCGAGACACGGCCGTCGTAAGCCGACTTCAGATAGGTGCCGATCTTTTCGCGCACATCCGAATCATATTGTTCGCGCGGCACATAGACGATGACGGAAACAAAGCGGTCGAAGCGGTCGATGCGCGGCAAAACGCGGATGCGCGGCCGGTCAGAGAGTTCGTTGATCTGTTCAGAGAAGGTAGCGAGCAGGCCGGGATCGATCTGGAATAGGTCGTCCCGCGGATAGGATTCCAGCGTGTTGATCAGCATCTTGCCGGAATGGCTCTTCGGATCGTAGCCGAAGTGATCGATGACCGCCTCGACCTTGGAGCGCAGCAGCGGGATCTGGCCGGCGGCATGCGTATAGGCGGTCGAGGTGAAGAGGCCAACGATGCGCAGCTCGCCGATCACCTTGCCCTTCTCGTCGAAGCGCTTGAGGCCGACATAATCCATATAGGCGCGGCGGTGCACGACGGATTTGACATTCGCCTTGGTGACGATGAGGAAATCCGGGCCTTCGAGGAATTCGAGAATTTCCGGCGTCGTCGTCACGGCGTCCTTGCCCAGACGCAGCACACGCACATCCGGATCGGAGAGAATGCCGAGGCCATCGCCGCCGCGCTCCACCGTCGCCTGCTCACCCTTGCCGGAATAGGAATATTCCCGCATGCCGAGGAAGGTGAAGTTGTTGCCGCGCAACCAGTCGAGAAAGGCGAGCGCCTCGCTCTTGCCAGGCTTGTCCTTGGCGTAGCGCTCCATGTCGGCGGTGGCGCTGTTGAGCTTTTCCAGCATGGACGGCCAGTCGTCGACGGCCAGATGCACCTGGTTGAGCACATGCATCACCCGGTCGGCCAGCGCTGCGGCTTCATTGGGTGCCAGTTCGGAAAGATGGATCTCGATATGGCTGACGCGCTGCGTCGGGTCGCTCTCCTCATCCGGCGAGAAGAGCTTTGGCGCCTCCTCCTGGCTGACGACGAGGATCGGGTGGATTGCGAGATGGATATCGCGATGCGTGCTCGTCACCTCGCCCATGACCGAGTCATAGAGGAACGGCTGGTTGCGATCGGTGACGGAGAGCACGGAGACCGGCTGGCCCTGCGGCTTGACGTTGGCAAGCGTGGTGACGGTGACGCGCGGCTCGCTACCATCCCAGGCCTCGATTTCGGCCATGGCATGGGCGGCGGCGGCGGCCAGCATCGGGCCGGTATAGTGCTCCAGATCGTCCTTGCTGGCACGCCCGAAGAGGATGTCGGGGTTGAGTGTTTTTGCGCCGAGAGCGGCGGCTGCGGCCTTTGCGGCCTCGATGTGTTTTTCTCGTTTCACGTTGGTCCGGGCACCCATGGAATTCTCCCTCGAATCCGATGGCCGGACGTTAGCAGAAGAAAAAATACGCGCGACGAAATTTGTGCATTTGCGAGAAAATTCAATCGATTTTGTCCGAGATAGGTCAGTTTTGCTGTCGTTTTATCGGAAAATCACCGATTTTTCGTCGAAAAGCAGCCAAAAACCGGCGGACGGCGCTCCGTGCTGTCCTGCAACAAAAGGCCGTCAAAGGGCGGGACGTTGACAGGCAGAAGCCCCCTTGCCATCACTTCGACGAAACGAAGGAAGCCGGCTATGAGCGAGAGCGACAAGGGCACCGTCATCGTCATTTCGAGCCATGTGGTGCGCGGCACGGTGGGCAATCGCGCCGCCGTCTTCGCGCTCGAAACGCTCGGCCATCCCGTCTGGGCCCTGCCGACGGTCATCCTGCCTTGGCATCCCGGCCATGGTCGCGCGACCCGGGTGGCGATCTCGGACGAGGATTTCGACGCGATCATTTCCGACCTGATCGGCGCACCCTGGCGCGGCGAGGTGAAGGCGGTGCTGTCCGGCTATCTCGGCAGCGCCGCGCAGGCGCGCTCCGTCGCGCGGCTGGTGGCAAGCCTCAGGGCCGACAATCCCGATCTTCTCTATATGTGCGATCCCGTCTGCGGCGACGAGCGCGGGCTCTATGTGCCGGAGGCAACGGCGGTGGCGATCCGCGACGGTCTGATCCCGCTTGCGTCGATCGCCACGCCGAACCGTTTCGAGCTCGCCTGGCTTGCCGGCGCGCCGCTGGAAACCAACAACGCGATCGTGGAGGCGGCGCTTTCGCTCGGTCCAGCCCGCATGCTCGTCACCTCCTCGCTACCGCTGATGGCGGGCAGCACCGGCAATCTCTTTCTTTCCGGGCGCAGCGCGCTTCTGGCCGAGCACCGGCTGGTGGACAATCCGCCGAACGGCACCGGCGACCTGCTTGCCGCGGTCTTCCTGTCCCGGCTGATGGAAAACCTGCCCGAAGAGCGGGCGCTGATGCTGGCGACGGCAAGCGTCTTCGAGATCGTGGCGCGCACCGCCAAGCGCGGCGCGGACGAGCTGACGCTGGAACAGGATGCCTCCAGCATTTCCACACCCATGGCCATGGTGCACATGCGCCGTCTCGTTCATCCGGCGCAGCCGCGCCGATCCTGACTTGCGTCCGGCACCGTCGAGTGGTTTATGCGGGAAACCGGATGGAGCCTCGTCCGGTGGATCGTATCACGGGGGTATTCCGACCTATGAACCGCTTTCCCGATCGTCTTCTGAATGGCTATCGCAATTTCATGTCCGGCCGCTATGCCGAGCAATCCGCCCGCTACCGGGCGCTGGCCGAGACCGGCCAGAAACCCAAAACCCTCGTCATTGCCTGTTGCGATTCCCGCGCAGCACCGGAGACGATCTTCGACAGCGGTCCGGGCGAACTGTTCGTCGTGCGCAACGTTGCCAACCTCGTGCCGCCCTATGAGCCGGACGGCCAGTTCCACGCCACCTCGGCTGCTCTGGAATTTGCGGTCCAGTCGCTGAAGGTCACCGATATCGTGGTGATGGGTCACGGCCGCTGTGGCGGTATTGCCGCAGCCCTCGACCCGGATGCCGAGCCGCTGTCGCCCGGCGATTTCATCGGCAAATGGATGGGCATGCTGAAGCCCGTCGCCGAGCAGATCCAGAGTGCGGAAATCCTGACCCAGGGCGAACGCCAGCGCGCGCTCGAGCGCGTCTCGATCCGCAATTCCATCGCCAATCTCAGGACGTTTCCCTGCGTGCGCATTCTCGAGGAGAAGGGCCGCATCCAGCTGCATGGCGCGTGGTTCGACATCTCGACCGGCGAGCTCTGGATCATGGACGCCGCCACCGGCGACTTCAAACGCCCGAGCGCATAAGCGTTCCGAACGGTATCAAAATAAATGCCCGGCGTGGTCTCCCCCGCCGGGCATTTTCAATTCCGGACGACCAGCGATCAGTCGCCGTCGATTTCCGCGCCGATGATGGCGATCGCCCGCTGGTAGACGCTGGCCGCGTTCCAGCCCTGGAGCGCGCCGAAATTGGCTTGGCCCGGCTGGTAGCCGCCGCCGGCGCTCCAGCCGTGGCCGCGCAGGAAGTTGGCGGTGGAGGCGAGCGCGTCGGCCTTCGAGCCCACGAGGTCGATGCGGCCGTTGCCGTCGCCGTCGACGCCGTATTTCAGGACGTTGGCCGGCAGGAACTGGGTCTGGCCGATTTCGCCATGGGCGGCACCGCGCGCCGTGGTGCTCAGCGTGCCGTTCTGCACGAGCTGCAGGGCGGCGTAGAGCTGGTTGGTGAAGTATTCGGTGCGGCGGCAGTCATAGGCAAGCGTCGCGACGGCCGAAAGCGTGTGTTCCTTGCCGAGGAAGCCGCCGAAGCCGGTTTCCATGCCCCAGATCGCGATCAGCGGGCCGGCGGGAACGCCGTAGCGGGCTTCGATGCGGTCGAACAGCGCGGCGTTCTGCTTCTTCATGCTCTTCCCGCGGCTGATGATGGCCTTGCCGCCGCGCTTCTGCATGAACTGGTCGAGCGAGAGCTTGAAGCTCTTCTGGCCGCGGTCGGCGCGGATCGTGGCGCGGGCGTAGCTGACATTGGCGAAGGCCTTGTCGAGTGTCGAGCGGCTGATGCCGCGGCCGGCCGCCTCTTCCTTGAAGGATTCGACCCAGGCCGGAAAACCGCCCGCATCATTTCCACACTTGGCGGCCTGAGCCGCTGCCGGTACCGCCGCCGTGGCGATCATTGCGGCCAGCACCTTGGCCACGCTCTTGATCATGCCCATGAAAAACCCCGTGATCTCGTGAATTCCGCTGCGGGAGCATGGCATGCTCCCCTGTTCCTGTCATCGCACCTTGCCGTGAGCTTCGCTTGCAGCCTGGCTTAAAGCGAAGTCCCGATTGTTCTCAGACGGAACAACCGGGACTTTTATTTAAACTTGGTTAAAGGATCGTTGCCACATTTCACCGAAATGCCGAAAAACGCATCCCCCCAAGAAATTAAGCAGCCTGCTTCTTCGCCTTGATCAGGCCGCGCGCGACGAGCAGCTCGGCGATCTGGATGGCGTTGAGAGCGGCACCCTTGCGCAGGTTGTCGGAGACGACCCAGATATTGAGGCCGTTTTCGACGGTCGCGTCCTCGCGGATGCGCGAGATGTAGGTGGCGTCTTCACCGGCCGATTCGTAAGGCGTGATGTAGCCGCCGTTCTCGTGCTTGTCGATGACCTGGCAACCCGGCGCCTCGCGCAGGATGTCGCGGGCCTCGTCGGCCGTGATCTCGTTTTCGAACTCGATGTTGACCGATTCGGAATGGCCGATGAAGACCGGGACGCGCACGGCCGTGCAGGTCACCTTGATCTTCGGGTCGAGCATCTTCTTGGTCTCGGCAAGAACCTTCCACTCTTCCTTCGTGTAGCCGTCTTCCATGAAGCTATCGATATGCGGAATGACGTTGAAGGCGATGCGCTTGGTGAACTTCTTCGATTCGACCGGGTCGGCGACGAAGACGGCGCGGGTCTGCTGGAACAGCTCGTCCATGCCTTCCTTGCCGGCGCCGGAGACGGACTGGTAGGTCGAGACGACGACGCGCTTGATTTTGGCGCGGTCATGCAGCGGCTTCAGCGCGACGACGAGCTGGGCGGTCGAGCAATTCGGGTTGGCGATGATGTTCTTGCGGGTGAACAGGCTGATGGCGTCGGGGTTCACTTCCGGAACGATCAGCGGAACATCGGCGTCGTAGCGCCAGGCGGAGGAGTTGTCGATGACGACGCAGCCCTGCGCGCCGATCTTCGGCGAGTACTTCTGCGAGACCGTGCCACCGGCCGACATCAGGCAGATGTCCGTGTCGGAGAAATCGTAGTTTTCGAGGTTCTGCACCTTCAGCGTCTTGTCGCCGAAGGAGACTTCCGTGCCCTGGGAGCGGGCGGAGGCGAGCGCCACGACTTCATCAGCCGGGAAACCACGCTCGGAAAGGATGTTCAGCATTTCCCGGCCGACATTGCCGGTCGCGCCGGCGACTGCGATCTTGAAACCCATGACTAATGCTCTCTTTCTCTGTCTCTCCGCGGTTTTTGGAGGGAAACCCGCCGGCCATGAGCGCGGGTTTCTGTCCCCGGCCATACCGGGGAGAGAGCGGTGGCCAGAGACGTCAGACGGTTTTCGTCGTCGTTTTGGCCATTGTTTTGGAAATCGATACGCAATAGCGAACCCGTCCGGCGTTGAAGGCCGGAGCGATCATGCGGGCGATGGAAAGACCAAAGCGGTTCATGTCGGTTCCCTTGCGTGGGTGCTGAATACGCTCATCTGCCGAAGAGTCAAGCCTTGCCTGCCGGTTTGGGCAAATCGCGGCGGCCACTTTCCTACGACTTAAGTTCTACACCGAAAGTCATAAGCCCAAAGCAGCGCTGATGCGGCGTTTCGTTTTCTGCCATCCTTCCATCAGGCGCACCCTGTCCGGTGTTTTTAGGGAGAAATATCGGACCTCATACGGGCTGCCCCGACACGCCGTTTTTGTGGAGGACAAGCAAATGGCAAATGTTTCGACGGTGGGCAAGGCCAAGTCGGCGCCCATGACCGGCGAGCAGAAGAAGGTGATCTTCGCCTCTTCTCTCGGCACTGTTTTCGAATGGTATGATTTCTATCTTTACGGTTCGCTGGCGATCTATATCGGCGCCACCTTCTTCAGCCAGTATCCTGAGACGACGCGCAACATCTTCGCGCTGCTCGCCTTCGCCGCCGGCTTCTTGGTGCGTCCGTTCGGCGCGCTGGTCTTCGGCCGCCTCGGCGACCTCGTCGGCCGCAAATACACCTTCCTCGTCACCATCCTGATCATGGGCTTTTCGACCTTCGTCGTCGGCCTCCTGCCCGGTGCCGCCACCATCGGCATCGCAGCCCCGATCATCCTGATCCTGCTGCGTATGCTGCAAGGCCTGGCGCTCGGCGGCGAATATGGCGGTGCGGCAACCTATGTCGCCGAGCACGCGCCTGATGGCAAACGCGGTTACTTCACCTCGTGGATCCAGACGACGGCGACGCTCGGCCTGTTCCTGTCGCTGGTGGTCATCCTGCTCGTGCAGTTCATCGTCGGCAAGGAGGCTTTCGCCGCCTGGGGCTGGCGCATTCCGTTCCTCGTCTCGGTCGTTCTGCTCGGCGTGTCGGTCTGGATCCGCCTCAAGATGAACGAATCGCCGGCCTTCGCGAAGATGAAGGAAGAGGGCAAGGGCTCCAAGGCACCGCTGACGGAAGCGTTCGGCCAGTGGCGCAATGCGAAGATCGCGCTGCTCGCTTTGTTCGGCGCCGTCGTCGGCCAGGCCGTCGTCTGGTATTCCGGTCAGTTCTACGCGCTGTTCTTCCTGACGGGCGTGCTGAAGGTCGATGGCCAGTCGGCCAATATCATGGTCGCCTGCTCGCTGCTGCTGGGCACCGGCTTCTTCGTCTTCTTCGGCTGGCTGTCGGACAAGATCGGCCGCAAGCCGATCATCATGGCCGGCCTGCTGCTCGCCATGCTCACCTACTTCCCGCTGTTCAAGGCACTGACCTGGGCCGGCAACCCGGCGCTTGCCACGGCACAGGATACGGTCCGCGCGACCGTCACCGCAGCCCCCGGCGACTGCAAATTCCAGTTTAACCCGACGGGCACGGCGAAGTTCACCACGTCCTGCGATATCGCGACCGCATTCCTCACCAAGAACTCGGTGCCCTACGATGTCGTCTCTACGGCGGCGGCCGGCACGGCGGCGACGGTGAAGGTCGGCGAACAGACGATCAACAGCTATGACGCAACGACGGCCGGCGACCAGGCCAAGGCCCTCGACGCCGCCTTCCAGAAGCAGACCAACATGGCGCTGCACGATGCCGGCTATCCTCTGGTGCGGGGTGTCGCAAAGGTGCCGGACACGAAGCTCGACGCCTTCGTTGCCGCCAACCCGGAACTGAAGCTCGATGCAGCCGCCATCCGCGCCGGTGAAAAGGCAACCATGCCTGCCGCCGATCTCGTCACGGCCAAGCTGTTGACCGCGGAGGAAGCCGCCGGTGTCACCGACATGCCCGTCTATTCGATCGCCGGCGGTGGTGCCTATACCATGGTCGCCGATCCCGCTGGCGTGAACTGGATCACGATCATTGCGGTCCTGACCGTGCTGGTGATCTACGTCACCATGGTTTACGGCCCGATCGCCGCCCTTCTGGTCGAACTCTTCCCGACCCGCATCCGCTACACCGGCATGTCGCTGCCCTACCATATCGGCAACGGCTGGTTTGGCGGCCTGCTGCCAGCAACGGCCTTCGCGATGAGCGCTGCCCAGGGCGATATCTACTACGGCCTGTGGTACCCGATCGTCTTCGCAGGCATCACGCTGGTCATCGGCCTTCTCTTCCTGCCGGAAACGAAGGACCGAGATATCCACGCCATGGATTGATCTCCCCCTTCCGACCGATCCTTGGCGG
>NZ_JBLZPH010000090.1:25278-29496 GCF_049199205.1 Shinella sp. M31
GGGAAAGCTGGAATAGAGGTCGTCATAGGCGAAAGGCGTCAGGCTGTAGGCACCGTATTCGGCAAAGAGTTCCGGCCGCGCCCGGCCGACGATCAGCTTGACGAGATGCACGAGCGTCGTGGTCGCGCCTGTCGTCACGAAGAAATAGAGCGGTAGCCGCCACGCGGTCCGCGTCCTGCCCGTCAGCGTCTCATTGCGGCTGATCCGGTGCGCAATATAGGCGAGAATGACGAGCGCGCCCGAGCCATAGATCATCCAGGCGAAGGTGCCGAAATCGGTAATGCGCTTGTTGAAGGCGACGATGGTGCCCGGGAGGCCCTGCGCGCGCTGGGAAATCATCGGGTCGAAGGGAGCGAGCGCCAGGACGAGCACGGCGGTGGCGGCTAGGATCCAGAGCGAGGAGGTCGCGAGCGATCGGTTCATGTCTATCCCTTGCTGATGGCGTCGTTTCATGTGCGGGCGCAACGCGGCTTTTCAAGGGATGCAAACGAAAAAGGCCCCCGGAGCGGAGCACCGGGAGCCTTTTCAGTGACCGGTGTCGGTTCAGGCCGACAGTCTCTTGAAGACGGCAAGGATGGCGTCGCCCATTTCGATCGTGCCGACCTGGCGGCTGCCTTCCGACATGATGTCGCCGGTGCGGATACCGCTGTCGAGCACTTCGGCGATCGCCTTTTCCAGATTGTCGGCTTCCGCGACCATGTTGAATGAGTAGCGCAGGCACATGGCAAAGGAAGCGATCATGGCGATCGGGTTGGCGATGCCCTTGCCGGCAATGTCCGGCGCTGAGCCGTGTACGGGCTCGTAGAGCGCCTTGCGCTGGCCCTTGGCGTCCGGCGCGCCGAGCGAGGCCGACGGCAGCATGCCGAGCGAACCCGTCAGCATGGCGGCGACGTCGGAGAGCATGTCGCCGAACAGGTTATCGGTTACGATGACGTCGAACTGTTTTGGCGCACGAACGAGCTGCATGCCGCCGGCGTCGGCGAGCATGTGTTCCAGCTGCACATCGGAATAGGCGCGCTTGTGCGTCTCGGTCACGACCTGGTTCCAAAGCACGCCCGACTTCATGACGTTGCGCTTTTCCATCGAGCAGACGCGGTTGCCGCGTGTGCGAGCGAGTTCGAAGGCCACGCCGGCAATGCGCTCGATTTCGTAGGTATCGTAAACCTGCGTGTCGATGCCGCGCTTCTGGCCGTTGCCGAGGTCGATGATCTCCTTCGGCTCGCCGAAATAGACGCCGCCCGTCAGTTCGCGCACGATGAGGATGTCGAGGCCTTCGACCAGTTCCGGCTTCAGCGAGGACGCATTGGCAAGCGCCGGGTAGCAGATGGCGGGGCGCAGGTTCGCGAAGAGCTTCAGGTCCTTGCGCAGGCGCAGCAGGCCGGCTTCCGGGCGCACTTCGTAGGGAACGGCATCCCATTTCGGGCCGCCGACGGCGCCGAACAGAACGGCATCGGCGGCAAGCGCCTTCTCCATGTCGCCTTCCGAGATCGCCGCGCCATGGGCGTCATAGGCCGAGCCGCCAACGAGGCCTTCGTCGGTTTCAAAGCCGGCGCCGAGTTCGGCGTTCATATAGGCGATGATCTTGCGGACTTCCGCCATGGCTTCCGGGCCGATGCCGTCGCCGGGCAGGAGGAGGAGGTTACGCGCTGTCATGGGATTTTCCTTGAGGTCACGGAATGGTCGCGCGCTTCTTAGCGCAACTTCCATTCAAGGAAAATCGCTTGGACGAAAGAAATTTGCGCGCGGGCCTGCGCCTTTCGGCTAGCTCCGGCGCAGCGCCGTGACTTCGATTTCGACCAGCATTTCCGGCCGGATCAGGTCGCAGACGACCATGGTGGCGGCGGGGCGGATCGCGCCAAAGGTTTCGCCGAGGATCGGGAAGACGCGGTCCGCAAAGGCCGCTTCCGTCACGTAGTAATGGCAGCGCACGACATCAGCAAAGGAGAAGCCGCCTTCCTGCAATGCCTTGCCGATGGTGGCGAGGCAGTTGCGCGTCTGGTCCTCGACGCTGTCGGGCATGGTCATGGTGGCATAGTCGTAGCCGGTCGTGCCGGAGACGAAGCACCAGTCGCCGGAAACGACGGCGCGCGAATAGCCCGCCGTCGCTTCGAAAGGAGAGCCGGACGAGATCAGCCGGCGCATTGCTTATGCCCAGGGACGCGAGGACGCGTTCTGCTTCTCGAAGCTGTCGATCGCGGTCGCCTTCTCCAGCGTCAGGCCGATGTCGTCGAGGCCGTTCAGCAGGCAGTGGCGGCGGAAGGCGTCGATCTCGAAGCCGATGCGGCCGCCGTCGGGACCGGTGATTTCCTGGGCTTCCAGGTCGACGGTCAGGATGGCGTTGGAGCCGCGGCTGGCGTCGTCCATCAGCTTGTCGAGCTCGTCCTGGCTGACGACGATCGGCAGGATGCCGTTCTTGAAACAGTTGTTATAGAAGATGTCGGCGAAGCTGGTGGAGATCACGCAGCGGATGCCGAAGTCGAGCAGCGCCCACGGCGCATGCTCACGCGACGAGCCGCAGCCGAAATTGTCGCCGGCGACGAGGATCGTGGCATTCTGGTAGGCCGGCTTGTTCAGCACGAAGTCTTCGTTGACGCTGCCATCTTCATGGTAGCGCGCTTCGGCGAAAAGGCCGGTGCCGAGACCGGTCCGCTTGATCGTCTTGAGGTAGTCTTTCGGAATGATCATGTCCGTGTCGATATTGACGACGGGGAGCGGCGCGGCGACGCCGGTCAGCTTGACGAACTTGTCCATGCGAAAACCCTCGAAATGCGGTGGTGTGATTTTGCCAAGCGTTTAGATCAGTTTTCCCGGAATTTGAAGGGGAATCTTGATCGGGGCCGCAAACGCAGATGCCGGACGCAAAGACGCGCCCGGATATCCCTTGCCGGGAAGAGACCTCGATTAGAGGTCGATGATCGTCCCGCGACCGTCGTTCCAGATGCGCGGCTCGCGCTGGCCGGGGGCCGCGCGGTCGTTTCGCGCACGCGCCGTGGCGCGGACGGGAGCCGGCTGGAGCTTGCCCGCGAGCATGGAGCCGAGCATCAACACGGCGGCGATGCCGGCGATGGCAAGGCCGATCGAGGCTGCGAACACGACGGTTGCGCTGGCGACCAGCATGGCGAAGATCGTGAAGAGGATGGAGCGGATACGCTGCATTTTGATTTGCCCTTTCTGCAAGAAGCAATGTGGGGGCCGATTTTGTTCATTGCAAGGCCGAATCTTTGGGCGCTTGCCGCCTGCGGCAAAGCGCGGCACAAAGAGCGCATGAACAGGACCCCGCACCACCATCCGCTCCGCCTGCGCCGTTCGGTGCTGAGCGTGCCCGCCATCAATGCCAAGGCGCTGGCCAAGTCCGTAACACTCGATTGCGACGTCGTTCTCTTCGATCTCGAAGATTCCGTCCTGCCGGAGAAGAAGGCGGAGGCGCGGGCGGCTTTGATCGCGCATTTCGCCACGCTCGACCGCGCCCCGGGCCGCGAACATGTCATCCGCATCAACCCGCTCGACGGGCCGGATGGCGTGCTCGACCTCGAAGCGGTGCTGGACTGCATGCCCGATGCCGTGGTGCTGCCGAAGGTCTCCGAGCCGCAGGATGTGCTGACCGTCGCCGACTGGTTGTCCGAGGCGGGCGCCGATGACGACCGGGACTTTGGACCGCGGCTTTGGGCGATGATCGAGACGGCCGACGGCCTTCTCAACCTCGCCGCCATCGCCGAGACGGGCCGCACGGAGGGCGGAAGGCTCGATTGCCTTGTCGTCGGTCTCAACGACCTGCGCAAGGAAACCGGCATTGCCGATATTCCCGGCCGCCCCTATCTCACGCCGCTGCTGCTTCAGGTGGTCGTCGCCGCGCGGGCCTTCGGGCTCGATGTCGTCGATGCCGTCTTCAACGATTTTGCAGATGCCGAGGGCCTTGAGGCGGAATGCCGCCAGGGCCGGCAGATGGGTTTCGACGGCAAGATGCTGATCCACCCGGCGCAGATCGATGCCGCAAACGTGGCCTACGGCGTGACGGAGGCCGAAGCGGCCGAGGCGCTGGCCATCGTCGCGGCCTTCGCCGCACCTGAAAATGCCGGCAAGGCGGTCGTCACCATCGCGGGCCGCATGGTCGAAAAGCTCCATGCCGACCAGGCGGGCCGTCTGCTCGCCAAGGTCGACCTGATCAACGAGAGAAAGAGAACCGCATGAAAGTCTATCGTTTCCTCACCGCCGTTGACG
>NZ_JBLZPH010000091.1:0-29736 GCF_049199205.1 Shinella sp. M31
GCGCGCCCTGCTTGGGGATCGTCCAGTCGAGATTCGGCTTTTCCGCCGAAAGGCCGGCCGTCAGCCATTCGCCGCCGCCCACCACGATATCGACTTCGCCGGTCGCCAGCGCCGTCTGCGAGGCGACGACGTCGCTCACCTGGCGGGCGACCTTCTTCATCTCGAACAGCTTTTCCTTGATCGCAGGGAGGTCATCCTGCTTGAGATCGGCGGTCTTCTTGCCGATGCCGACGGCCGTCAGGCCGACCATCGGGAGGTAATAGTCATAGAGCGCGATGCGGCCCTTGTACTTGTCCGACCAGACGACCGAGAGGTCTTCCATATCGGCCGGATCGACCTTGGTCTTGTCGTAGGAAATGGTGTTGTAGCCGAATTTCTCCGTGACCGCGTAAACCTTGCCGTCCTTGGTGGTCGTCGCATCCATGCGGACTTCCGGGAAGAGGTCGGCGAGCGGCAACTTGTCCGCCGGCATTTCGCCGAGAATGTCCATGTCGATGGCGCGCGGCACATCGACGGCGTCGATGACCAAGACGTCCCAATCGCCGGGACGGGACTGCTCAATGATTGAGATTGCAGCACCCGTACCCTCATATTCCTTGAGATTGACCTTGACGTTGTTGGCCTTTTCGAAAGGCTCGACCAGCGCCGGATCGGTGTGGTCGCACCAGACGAGCGCATTCAGCTCGTCCTGCGCGCTGGCTGCGGCGGGTGCAAGCGAAAGGGCGGCGGCGGTGGCAAGGAGCATGCGGCGGGAAAGCCCGCCCAAAATGGTTTTCGTCATTATCGTTCCCTCTGAGTGACGGCTTTCAGCCTTGGCGAATGGCGTTCATGACGACGCCTTGAGAAAAAGATTGAACGAGTTCATTTTTTAAGTCAATCTCATTTTTGAGGAGATTCCAACGGAGGTTCTGATGGCCGGATTGCGCGCGAAACAGAAGGCGGACAAGACCCGCCGCATTCTCGAATCCGCAACGAGGCTGTTCCGCGAGCAGGGCTATGACAGCGCCCGTATCGAGGACATCGCCGAGATGGCGGAAGTCTCCGTCGGCACACTCTATAACTATTACCAGAACAAGGGTGACATCCTTGTTGCGACCGTCGCCATGGAAGTGACGGAAGTACTGGAAGCGGGCGCGCGCATCGTCGCCAATCCGCCGCTCAATGTCGCCGAGGCGCTGCGCACGCTGATCGAGCAATATTACGACCACTCGCTGTTCTATCTTTCCAAGGAGATGTGGCGCACGGCGATGGCGATCTCCATCCAGCAGCCGGAAACGCCGCTCTCCCGTCGTTACACCGAGCTGGACAGCCAGCTCTGTGCCCAGGTCGTGCAACTCGTGCGCACGCTGCAGGTTCGCGGTGTTGTCAATGCCAGCATAGACGTGCAGGCCATGGGCGAGGTGTTTTTCAACAATCTCAACCTGATGTTCATGGAGTTCTGCAAGGTCGAGGCCATGCCGATCGAGGACCTGAAGGCCCGCGTCAACGCGCAGCATGAACCGCTCGCCGCCCTCATCAGCACCATCAAGATCGTCTGAGACCGTCATGACCGAACAGGAATCCACCGTCCTCGCCGCCGCCGATGCGCTCGTCGGCGCCTTCTCCCGGCATGATCGCAACGCCTATTTCGCCGCCTTCGCGCCGGAGGCGACCTTCCTCTTCTACAATCTCGACCGCACGCTCGAAGGCCGCGCGGCCTATGAAGCGGAATGGACGCTCTGGGAAGAACGGGACGGTTTTCGCGTGCTGGCCTGCCGCTCGACGAAACGCAAGGTCCAGCTCGTCGGCGAGGTCGCGATCTTCACGCATGCCGTCGAAACCGATGTCTCCGTCGGCGGAGAAACCGTGACGAACAACGAGCGGGAAACGATCGTCTTCGCGCGCGATGCCGCCGGCCGCTGGCTTGCGGTCCACGAGCACCTTTCGGCCGCTGCCTGATCTAGCAGCAGCCATCCTCGGTCCTGCCCGTCGAAAGCTGCTCAAGGATCGGACAGTCTGGCCGGTCGTCGCCGTGGCAATGGGCGGAGAGATGCTCCAGCGTGTGCACCATCTCCTGCAGCAGGCGCATCTTCTCCTTCATTTCTTCGATATGGGCGCTGGCGATGCGCTTGACGTCGCCTGAGGCGCGGGCGCGATCCTGCCAGAGGGCCAGCAGGTCGCGGATCTGTGCGATGGAGAAACCAAGATCACGCGACCGGCGGATGAAGGACAGGGTGGAAAGGTCCTTCGGGCAATAGGTCCGGTAGCCAGAGCCGGTGCGGCCGGCGGCGCGGATAAGGCCGATCTGCTCGTAGTGCCGGATCATCTTGGGCGTCACACCCGTAGTTTCCGCCGCTTCGCCAATATTCATGCCTGATCTCCCTCGTGGAACGGCAGCTTGAAGCGCTTGAGGCGCAGCGCATTCGAAACAACGAAGACACTGGACAGCGCCATCGCGCCCGCCGCCAGCGCCGGCGACAGCTGGATACCGAAGGACGGATAGAGAAAGCCCGCGGCAACCGGGATCAGGGCGACATTGTAGCCGAAGGCCCAGAACAGGTTCTGCCGGATGTTGCGCATCGTCGCCCGCGACAGGGCGATACCGACGGCCACACCGCGCATGTCGCCGGCCATCAGCACGATATCGGCGCTTTCGATGGCGACATCCGTGCCCGTGCCGATGGCAATGCCCGTGTCGGCCGCCGCCAGCGCCGGTGCATCATTGATGCCATCGCCGACGAAGGCGACCTTTTTTGTTCCATCGGCGGAAAGCCCCTTCACGGCCGCGACCTTGCCATCGGGCAGGACCTCCGCCATCACCCTGCTGATCCCGAGCTTTGCGGCCACGGCCTCGGCGGTGCGGCGGTTGTCGCCCGTGATCATCGCGACCTCGATGCCGAGCGCCTTGAGCGCCGCCACGGCCTCCTTCGTTGTCGGCTTGACCGGATCGGTGACGGCGAAGAGGGCCGCGAGCCGGCCGTCAATGGCGGCGTAAAGCGGCGAGGCGCCCTCGGCGGCCAGCCGCTCGGCATCAGCGGCGAAGGCGGAGGGATCAATACCGAGGGAGCGCAGGAAGCCCACGGAGCCGGCTTGCACCTTTCGACCCGCGACGATGGCGGAGATGCCTTGGCCGGAAATCGCCACGAAATCGCTGGCTGCGGAAAGCTCGATCCCCTCGCCTACGGCGGCCTCATGGATGGCGGCGGCAATCGGGTGTTCGGAATGCACTTCCGCAGCAGCCACCAGGGCCAGGACCTCGCCGCGCGAAAAACCTTCCGCCGGGACAATCTCCGTTAATGTCGGATGACCGAGCGTCAGCGTGCCGGTCTTGTCGACGGCGACGATGTCGGTCGCCTCCAGCGTTTGCAGCGCCGTGCCCTGGCGGAAAAGCACACCGAGTTCGGCGGCGCGGCCGGTGCCGGTGATGATCGAGGTCGGCGTCGCCAGCCCCATGGCGCAGGGGCAGGCGATGATGAGCACGGCGACTGCGTTGACCAGCGCATGCGCCAGAAACGGGCTCGGCCCGAAGACCAGCCAGATGCCGAAGGTCAGCAATGCGACGGCCATGACGGCGGGCACGAACCATTGCGTAACGCGGTCGACCAGCGCCTGGATCGGCAGTTTCGCCGCCTGCGCATCCTCGACCATGCGGATGATCTGCGACAGGACCGTATCGGCGCCGACGCGGGTGGCGCGGAAGGTGAGGGAACCCGTCGTGTTGACGGTGCCGCCGGTGACCCTATCGCCCGGCTTGCGCGCGACAGGCATCGGTTCGCCCGAGATCATGGATTCGTCGATATAGGAACTTCCCTCCGTCACCTCGCCATCGACGGGCACCTTCTCGCCCGGCCGCACGAGAACGATGTCGCCGGGCACGACGCTTTCCAGCGGCACGTCCTCCGCCCTTCCATTCCGCAGCACGCGGGCGGACTTGGCGCGCAGACCGGCCAGATGACGGATCGCCTCACCGGTGCGGCCCTTGGCACGCGCTTCGAGATAGCGGCCGGCGAGGATCAGCGTGACGATAACGGCCGCCGCCTCGAAATAGACATTTGCGGTACCGCCCGGCAGCAGGGCCGGCGCGAAAGTCGCGACGGTGGAAAAACTCCAGGCGGCGAGCGTTCCGATCACGACGAGCGAATTCATATCCGGCGCAAGGCGCAGCAGGCTCGGCACCCCTTTGCGGAAGAAGCGCCGGCCCGGCCCGGCCAGCACCAGCGTAGCCAGAACGAACTGGATGACGCGGCTCGTCTGCATGCCGAGGGTTTCGTGAATGAAATGGCCGAAAGAGGGGAAGGCATGAGCCCCCATCTCCATCACGAAGAGCGGCGCCGTCAGAAGGGCGGCAATCATCAGATCGCGCCGCAGGATTTTGGCCTCCGCCGCCCTGCGGTCTTCCTCGGCGGGTGCGGCGGCCGTCTCCCGAATAGCCTTGTAGCCGGTCCGCTCGATGGCAGCGGCGACGTCCTCGAAGGAAACGGCACCCTTGAGGAAACGCACGCGGGCACGTTCCTGCGCGAGGTTCGCGGTGGCATCGACAACGCCTGGAATGGCCTTCAGCGCCTTTTCGACCCGGCCGATGCAGGAGGCGCAGGTCATGCCTTCGACGGGAAATTCGAGCACGTCCTCGGCGACACCGTAACCGGCCTTTCGCACCGCCTCCGCGACGGCGGCCGCATCGGCCGTGTCGGCAAAGGTAACGTCGGCCTTCTCCGTCGCCAGATTGACGACGGCGCCTGAGACACCCGGCACCTTCTCGATGGCCTTTTCGACCCGGCGCACGCAGGACGCACAGGTCATATCTGAAATGGAAAGCTTGATCGTTTGCCGCTCTGCCGGCGGCACCAGGGTAAGCATGATGCACCTTCATCCGAAGCTCTCCTCTGATCCGGCATGGACTGGAGGAGGCCGCTTCATTCTGGATAGATCGTGCACCTTCCCATCATGTCAAGGTCAAGTGGCTTTTGCCGCTTAGTCCACGGCGACGGGCGAATAGCCCTCGGCTTCGATGACGGAGGCAACAGCGCTGCGGTCGCTGGCATTGCCGACCGCGACGCGCTTGGTCGAGAGGTCGACATCGACTTTCGCCGCCGGATAGGCGGCGAGCACGGCGTTTGTGATGGTCCTGGCGCAGTGGCCGCAGGTCATGTCGGATACGGTGAAGGAAAGGGTGTCGCTCATACGCAGGCTCCTGATTTGCCCGGGCATGCTGAAGCCTTCCCCTATGGCAAGGTCAAGCTCCGCCGGAAACAATCCATTCAGCCGAAAAGCCGGGCAAGCAACGACAGGAACTGATCGCGCGCCCGCGTTCCACCCAACCGTTCCAGGCACTCCGCCTCGAAATCGGCCTCGGCCCGCCGCGCATCGTTCAGCAGGCTTTCCCCCGATGGCGTCAGGTAAAGAGCATAGGAGCGGCGGTCGTTGGGCACGTCCCGCCGCTCCGTCAGACAGCGCTCTTCCAGATCGTTCATCAGCGCCACGAAATTTGCCCGCTGAATGCCAAGAGCCGCCGCAATTTCAGATTGTTTCCGGCCCGGATTTTCGGCGATCATCGCCAGCACGCTGTATTCCGTGGGACGCAGGCTCACGACAGAAAAATAGTGCAGGAACCGTTGCATAAACTGACCATGGGCCCGGCGGAGTTGATGCGCCACGCTTTGAGAGATAGTGGAGGCATCAAGAGCCTCCGGCGGAGGCACATCGTAAGTTTTGCTTATCTTTTCCATGCTTTGGCCACCTTTCCCAAGTGCCGGAGGAATTCCGGCGTGCGGCCTGCGCACGACCATAGGTGCAATCACGCGTGGCGCAAGGCGCGGCATGCGTGATTGCAGCAATTTTCTACACGCAATCAAAAGGCGAGGAATGATTTTGCGCTTTTTCAAGCCCGGCGCGACGCCCTGAGTTTATTACAGGGCACCGTCACTCAACCTTCGGTAAACTTTCCGTCAGTCGATTGCGAATCGATTCAGGCGGTCCCGCAGCAAGGCGATCGTCTGGCTATCGGCATTGGCAAAGGCGAAACGCAGGTACCCTTCCTGGCCTGCGCCGAAATAGCTTCCGGGCAGGCAGAGAATTCCGGCCTCCTTGGCAAGCTTTTCCGCAACGCGGGCGGACGGAACGCCTGCGAAGGGATGGCCGATGAAGGCAAAATAGGCACCGACTGCCCCCACTTTCCAGGCCGGCGCCCCGGCCATGGTCGACAGCAGCGCCTCGACGCGCCGCGCGATCTCCAGCCGGTTACCCTCGCGCCAGTCGGCCAGCAGCGGCAGCGCGGTGGCAACCGCCGCCTGCGCCGAACGCGGCGGGCAGATCTGCAGATTGTCCATGATCTTCGCAACCTGCTCGACCACGGCGGCTCCGGCGGTGATGGCGCCGAGGCGATGGCCGGGAATGCAGAAGGATTTCGAGAAGCTGTAGAGGCCTATCAGCGTGTTCTCCCAGCCCGCGCGGCCGAACAGATCATGCGGGCGGTCGGCACCCGCCGGCAGAAAATCGCGATAGGTCTCGTCGAGGATCAGCCAGATGCCGCGCGCAACGCAGAGGTCGTAGATTTCAGCGAGCAGAGCGGGCGGATAGACGGCGCCGGTCGGATTGTTCGGCGAAACGAGCGCCAGCGCCCGCACATCCGGCGTGATCGCCCCGGCAATCCTCGCCACGTGGGGCAGGAAGCCGTTTGCGGCATCGCAGGCGGCAAAGCGCGTCTTGATGCCGAGCATCGCGAGCGTGGTTTCCTGGTTGAAGTAGTAGGGATCCGTCATCAAGACGGCGTCACCCGCGCCGGCAATCGCCATGGCCGCGCAGATGAAGGCCTGGTTGCAGCCAGCCGTGACATGGACATTGCCGGCGGCGAGCGGCAGGCCGTAGGCTTCGGAAAGATGCTCGGCATAGGCCTTGCGCAGGCTGTCCTCGCCCTCGATCGGACCATAGCCGGTATAGGCGCGCGAGGCGGCATATTCGCCGAGCAGGCGCAGCATGTCGGGATGCGGCGGATAGCCGGGCACGGCCTGCGAGAAATCGATCATCGGACCGTTGCGCCCATCATAGGCATCGCCCCAGGCGAAGACATGCGGGATCGGCGGGGCGGCGAGGGTTTCGACGAGCGGATTGAAGCGAGGCATGGTCAGTTCCGTGAGTATCAGGCGCGGGTCTTGCGCTGGGGGGTGGATGCGGTCCGGCGCTTGACCGGGGCCGGGATCGGGCGAAGGGGTTCGGCCGCGCGCGTGCCACGGCCACGCAGCAGCATGCGGGCGGAGGTCTGCGGCTCTGGCAGGCTTTCTTCGAGCGAGGCGAACAGCCAGTCGATGAAGACCTTGACGATGGGCGCCTGCCGCACGGATGGCCGGCAGGCGACATAGAAGGCATCGGCGGCCGGCACGGTGAGATCGAACGGCACGACCAGTTCGCCGCGCGCGATCAGATGGCCGGCGGTGATCGTATCGCCAAGCGCAATACCCTGGCCATGCAGGGCGGCCTCGGTGGAAAGACGGGCATCGCTCATGAAATGCTGCCGGCCACGCACGATGTCGGTCGCATCCGCCGCCGAGAGCCAGGTGCTCCATTCGCGGCCATCATCGCCGTGAAAGATCGTATGATCGGAGAGGTCGCGCAGGGACCGCAAGGGCCGTATGTTCAGCAGTGTGGGGCTGGCGACCGGAAAGAGTTCCAGCCGCGACCAGAGACGCGTCCAGTAATCCGGCCAGTTTCCATCGCCATAGAGCACACTGACATCCGTATCGAGCGAACGCAGGTTCTCCGGATCGTTCGACGCGATCAGCGTGACGCGCACGCCGGGAAACTGGTCGGTAAATGTGTTAAGGCGTGGAATGAGCCAGAACGAGAGCAGGGCCGGCACACAGGTGATGGTCAGATCGCCGCTCGTTTCCGGCTGCTTCATCAGGGCGGTCGCCGCCGCGATCTCGCTGAAGGCATTGGTGACGGCAGGCAACAACAGCGCGCCCTGCGGCGTGAGCTTCAGCCTTTTGCCGCCGCGTTCGAAAAGCGACGTGCCGAGCGATTCTTCAAGTGCCTTGATCTGATGGCTGACGGCCCCGTGCGTCACGTTCAGCTCGCGAGCGGCAGCCGACACGGCGCCACGACGGGCGGTCGCCTCGAAGGCGCGGAGCGGATTGAGCGGCGGAAGGCGCGCGGTCATGGGGCGAAGAACCGGATGTGTGAATTTTTCTCACGCCAATCGCTATAACAATGTCAATTGCTTTTCCAGCCGTTTTATTACGATACTATGAAGAGCGAGGGCAAAGACCCCGGGGGAACACATCGAAACGCTTTTGATCCGGCCCCCGGTCTGCCCGCATTTTCATTTGCAATGAGGTAGACACGATGAACGGCAGCAAGCTGGACGAACTCAAGGCGAAATACGGCGCAAGCCATGGTGGGGAGATGTTCGATCCCGCCTTCCGCAAAGTCGCCGATAAGATCTTCACAAAGAACGGTACCCGCTTGGCGCCCTATGCCGGCGTTCCGACCTTCCTCTCCGCGCCCTATATGCAGGTCGACGCAAACGAGCCTGATTTCGGCAACCTGCAGGTCGCCATCACCGGCGTGCCAATGGATCTCGGCGTCACCAATCGCCCTGGCTCGCGCTTCGGGCCGCGCGCCATGCGCACCATCGAACGCATCGGCCCCTACAACCACGTGCTCGACTGCGCGCCGGTGCAGGAGCTGCGCGTGGCCGATATCGGCGACGTGCCTTTCCAGAGCCGCTATCGCCTCGAACTCAGCCATGACGATATCGAGAAGCGCTTCAACCAGATCGTCGATGCCGGCGTGATTCCGCTCGCCGTCGGCGGCGACCATTCGATCACCCATCCGATCATGAAGGCTGTCGGAAAGAAGCAGCCGGTCGGCATGATCCATATCGACGCCCATTGCGATACGGGCGGCATGTTCGACCAGACGAAGTTCCATCACGGCGGCCCGTTCCGCAACGCGGTGCTCGACGGCGTGCTCGACCCGACCCGCACCATCCAGATCGGTATCCGCGGCTCCTCGGAATATCTGTGGGAGTTCTCCTACGAATCCGGCATGACCGTCATCCATGCGGAAGAGGTCAGCGGTCTCGGCATTCCCGCCATCATCGAAAAGGCGAAAGCCATCGTCGGCGACGGCCCGACCTATCTCTCCTTCGATATCGACAGCCTCGACCCGAGCTTCGCGCCCGGCACCGGCACGCCCGAGATCGGCGGCCTGACGACGCGCGAGGTACTTGAACTCATCCGCGGCCTCAAGGGCATCAACCTCGTCGGCGGCGACGTGGTGGAAGTCGCCCCGCAATATGACGCCACGACCAACAGCGCCCATGCCGGCGCACAGGTTCTGTTCGAAATTCTGAGCCTTATGGTTTTCAGCCCTTCCGTGTCGCGGACGGCCTGACATAGAATAGCAACAACGGGAACGCTCCGGCCGGATCAACCGGTCGGCCTAACAGGAGAAAGACCACTATGCGTGACATCCTCAAGACCAATGTCAGCCGCCGCGCCGTGCTTGGCGCCGGTGTCGCCGGCGCCTCGATGCTGGCCATGCCGGCCGTGCTGCGCGCGCAGGACAAGTCGCTGAAGGTCGGCGTCTACGGCGGCTACTTCAAGGATTCCTTTGACAAGAACATCTTTACGGATTTCACCAAGGAGACGGGCATTGCCGTCGAATCCGTCGCCGAGCCGACCGGTGAAGCCTGGCTCGTCCAGCTCGAGCAGGCCGCCAAGGCCGGCCAGGCACCGGCCGACGTCTCCATGATGTCGCAGGTCGCCATGCTGAAGGGCCAGTCGACCGAACTCTGGGCACCGCTCGACATGGCGAAGATCCCGAACGGCTCGAACCTCATCGACCATTTCGTCAACAAGTACCCGGATGGCCGCGTCGCCGGCATCGGTGCCGTCGCCTGGTACATCACGCTCGTCACCAACACGGATGTCTTCAAGGAAGCTCCGACGTCCTGGTCCGCGCTTTGGGATCCGGCGAATGCCGACAAGCTCGGCCTGCTGGCGCTCGTTTCCAACTCGTTCCTGCTCGAAGTGACGGCAAAAACCCATTTCGGCGGCACGAACGCGCTCGACACCGAGGAAGGTCTCCTCAAGGCCTTCGAAAAGCTCGCCGAAGTGAAGCCGAACGTGCGCCTGTGGTATCGTGACGAAGCCCAGTTCGAGCAGTCGCTGAAGTCGGGCGAAATCCCGATGGGCCAGTACTATCACGACGTGACCGGCCTTGCCGCCAAGGATGGCCAGCCGGTCCGCTCCACCTTCCCGAAGGAAGGCGGCATCATGGATTCCGGCTGCTGGGCGCTGTCGCGCGCCTCGAGCAAGGTCGAGGAAGCCCACACCTTCATCAACTACATGAGCCAGCCGAAGATCCAGTCGTTGCTGTCGCGCAAGGTCGGTACCGCGCCGACCGTCAAGCGCGAACTGCTAGACCTCACGGCCGAAGAGTTCGCCGCCGTGTCCTCGGATATCGATCCGATCATCCCGCGCTACGACCTCTACACCACCAAGGCCGACTGGCTGAACCAGAAGTGGACCGAAATGATCGCAGGCTGATCCTGCCTTCTCCTGAAAACGACCGGCCGGCTGCGATAGCCGGCCGGCTCCAGAACCGTCAGCGCCGAGCGGAGCCCCAATGTCCGGATTGACCCTCCAGAATATCGTCAAGCAATTCGGCACGTTCACGGCCGTGAAGAATGTTGAACTGACCGTACCGCACGGCACCTTCGTCTGCCTTCTCGGACCGTCCGGCTGTGGCAAGACCACGCTCATGCGCATGGTCGCCGGCCTCGACCTGCCGACAAGCGGCGCGATCAAGCTGGACGGCAAGGACATCACGAATGTTCCCACCCACAAGCGCGACCTCGGCATGGTCTTCCAGTCGCTGGCGCTCTTCCCGCATCTGACGGTCGGTGAGAACATCGCCTATTCGCTGCGCATCCGCGGCGTCGGCAAGGAGGAACAGAAGAAGCGCGTCGACGAGCTTCTCGCGATGATTCACCTCTCCGGCTATGCCGACCGGCCGGTCGCAAAGCTTTCCGGCGGCCAGCGCCAGCGCGTGGCGATTGCCCGTGCGCTTGCCATCTCGCCGAAACTCTTCCTGCTCGACGAGCCGCTTTCGGCACTCGACGCCAAGCTGCGCGAGGCCATGCAGGTCGAGCTGCGCCAGCTCCAGCAACGCCTCGGCATCACCACCATCGTCGTCACCCACGACCAGCGCGAAGCTATGACCATGGCCGACACCGTCGTCGTGATGAATGGCGGCGAAATCCGCCAGGCGGCAGCGCCGGTGGAAATCTACCGCCGCCCCGCCGATACCTTCGTCGCCGACTTCATCGGCATGACGAACCTCATCGATTTCAATGCGGACAGCACCGGCGCCAGCGTGCTCGGCGCGTCGATCCCCGGCCTTGCCGTTCCCGCCGGCCTGAAATCCGGCATCATCTCGGTGCGCCCGGAAGACGTGCATCTGACAGCCCCGGGTAACGCCCCGGTCACGGGCACCGTCACCTTCGTGCGCGATCTCGGCGGCACGATCGAAACCTTCGTGGAGGCCGGCGGCAAGCAGATCGTCGCCGTCTCCATGCCGAATGCCCGGCCTGATGTGTCGGTCGGCCAATCGATCGGCGTTCAGCTCAACCCCGGCGACTGCGTGGTGCTCAAGTCATGAGACGCGAAGCCCCGCAAAAACTCACGGACTACGGCCCGCTTTTCTTCCCCGCGGGTATGCTGATCACCTTCTTCGTCGTGCCTTTCGCGACGATGATCGCGGTCTCCTTCTTCAAGCGCAATCCCTCCGGCTTCTACACGCCGGACTTCGTCTTCGAGAATTACGCGCGCTTCCTCAGCCTGTTCTTCGGCAAGGTGCTCGGCTTCTCGCTGTTCCTCGCCGTCACCGTCGCGATCTGCTGCATCGTGCTCGCCGTGCCCTTCACTTACCTGCTATCGCGCGCCAAGCGCAGGACGCAGGTGCTCTGGCTGGTCGCGCTCTTGTCGATCCTGTCGCTGTCGGAGGTCATTATCGGTTTTGCCTGGTCGACGCTCTTCTCGCGCACCGCCGGCATTACCAATCTTCTCGTGATGATCGGCATCCTGGACCAACCGGTGGCCCTGAACCCGAGTTTCGGCGCGGTGCTGACGGCCATGACCTATCAGGCGCTGCCCTATACCGTGCTTGTGCTCTATCCCGCCCTCGTGCGGCTCGATCCGACGCTGACGGAAGCCGCGCGCACGCTTGGTGCGTCGCCTATCAAATCCTTTTTCACCGTCGTCGTGCCGGCGCTCAGGAACACCATCGTCGCCACGCTGATCATGGTCTTCATCTTCGCGCTCGGCTGCTATCTGCTGCCGCAGATCCTCGGCCGGCCACAGCACTGGACGCTCTCGGTCCTGATCACCGACCAGGCGATCTACCAATCGAACATGCCGTTCGCCGCCGCCATGGCCGTGTTCCTCGTGCTCGTCACGCTCGGTCTCGTGGGGCTCACCGTCTATGCCGGACGTAAGGGAGAAGCCGCATGACCGTGTTTCTGCAGCGCGTCTATTTCGGCCTGATCGGCCTCTTCCTCGCCCTGCCGATCATCGTGGTCGCCGGTGTCTCGGTCAACGAGAAGCAGGACCTTGCCTTCCCGCCCAAGGGCTTTTCCCTCGGCTGGTACGGCGAGATCTTCACCAATATCGAATGGCGCAACGCGCTCTTTGCATCGATCACGCTGGCGGCGCTGTCGGCGGCCGTGGCGCTTCTCATCGCGCTGCCGCTCGCCTGGTTCCTGTGGCGGCGCCATGCGCCTTGGGCCAATATCTTCCAGCTGCTCGGCATCGCGCCCTTCACGCTGCCACCGGTCATCACGGCGCTCGGCCTGCTCACCTTCTGGGCAGCGACCGGCTTCTACGGCCAGCCAGCCACCGCCGTCATCAGCCATGCCATCTTCTTCGTGACGCTGCCGCTGGTGACATTGTCGCTCGGCTTTTCCTCCATCGATCGCTCGCTGGTGGAGGCCGCCGCGACCATGGGCGCAGACGACCGCACGGTCTTCCGCACCGTTGTCCTGCCGTTGATCCTGCCCTATCTCGTCTCCGGCTACGCCTTCGCCTTCGTGCTGTCGCTCAACGAATATATCGTCGCCTACATGACGATCGGCTTCACGATGGAAACGCTGCCGATCAAGATCTTCAACGCCCTGCGCTACGGCTATACGCCAACCATGGCCTCGGTCACGATTCTGTTCGTCGCGATCGCGGCCACCATCTTCGGCCTTGTCGCGCGCTTCGGCGATCTGCCGAAACTGCTCGGCGCCATGTCGTCAAAGGACTGAAACCATGCGGATCGCCGCCCTTCAGATGCATGCGATTGCCGGCGACGGCGAAGCGAATATGGAACGCATCGCGGCCGCCGCCGCCGATGCGGCAGCGGGCGGCGCCAAGCTGCTGATCGTGCCCGAGCTTGCCGTCACCGGCTATGGGGCAGGGCAAGAGGCCTTCGAAAAACTCGCTTCGCCCGCGACAGGCACGGTGGCCGAGCGTCTCAGCGCCATCGCACGGGAAAACCGGATCGCCATCGTCGCTGGCTTTGCCGAACAGGAGGGAACGCTGATCTACAACAGCGCGCTCTTCACGGATGGTATCGGCACCAATGCCGTCTATCGCAAATCCCATCTCTATGGCGATTACGAGCGCAATGTCTTCAAACCCGGGATACCGAATTCCGTCCTGGTGGAACTTGGCGGCATCAGGCTCGGCATGCTGATCTGCTACGATGTCGAGTTTCCGGAAAATGTCCGCCGGCTGGCGCTGGCCGGGGCCGACCTCGTCGTCGTGCCGACGGCGCTGCCGAAGGGCTCTTCCGGCACCTTCATCGCCAACCACATGATCCAGGTCCGCGCCTTCGAAAACCAGGTCTTCGTCGCCTATATCAACCATTGCGGCGCCGACGACAACTTCACCTATGCCGGCCTGTCGCGCATCGCCGCCCCCGATGGCAAGCTGCTCGCCGAAGCGCCGGCGGAAGGCGAGACGCTGATCTTCGCGGAAGTGCGCCCAGAGGACTACGCCGGATCGCGCGCGGAAAACACCTATCTCGTCGATCTCGGCCGGCCCGTTTAAAGGCTGATCAGCGCCGTTCCGATCACCGCAAGCGCGGCGCCGATCCAGGCCGAGGCCGGCGGCACGGTACCGGTTCTTGCCCAGACCATCGGCAGGATGACGATCGGCGTCATCGAGGACAGCGTCGAGACGACCCCGACATTGCCATGCGCCAGGGCGGCCATCAAAAGCGACATGCCGAGGCCGACGCCGAAGAAGGCGGAGCCGACGGCAAAACCCACGGATCGCTTGGCAATATGGGCGGCCGGTTTCAGCGCCGGATGCGGCACTGCCATCAGAAGCAGGAAGAACAGCGCCGCGAGCCCCGACCGCACCGCCATTGCGGTAAACGGTTCGACGCCACCGGCCATCACCGGCCGGGCAGCAAGACTGCCGAGCGCCTGGCCGAAGGCGGTGACCACGCCCAGCACGATACCGAACCAAGGCGTCTTGTTCTGACCACCCTTGGCCTTCGAGGACGAACGGGCACCGATGGCCAGCAGAATGCCCGCCAGCACACAGGCAATGCCGATGCCCTGCCGGCCCGACAGAGTTTCGCCGAGGAAGACATAACCCAGCACAACGGCAAACGGCGAGGCGAGCGAGAAGAGCAAGGCCGTGGTGCGCGGACCGGCCGCATAGATCGTCGCGAAATAGGTGGTGCTCGCGATGATGATGCCGAACAGGCTGGAGACGGCGAGATAACCGAACTGCCAAAGTTCCACCGTGCGCCAGCCGCCGAGGACGACAGACACCGCCCCGGTCATCAGAAAGGCCGCGATCATCTGCAAACGGGCGAGATCGAGGAGTGGCAGGCGGCCCTGCAATTTGCTGACGAGCATGCCGCTCATCGCAATGCAGACGGCGGCGGACAGAGCGAGGATTTCAGCGGTATACATGGCAAGGCCGGGCAATTGACTTGCCCGGCCTATCGCACGGATTGGCTTTGAACGATAGGGCCCGTTTGGGACTATGCCTGGTAGGTCACGCGACCGTCGCAGATCGTCGTGACGGGACGGACCGTGGCGAGCTTGTTGAAGTCGGTCGCCTCGACATCGGCGTTGAGCACGACGATATCCGCGAGATAGCCCGGCTTCAGCACGCCCTTGCGGTCTTCCATGAATTCGACCCAGGCGCCGTTCTTCGTATAGGCGGCGAGCGTCTCGTGCAGCGACAGGCGCTCGTCCTTCAAGCCTTCTTTCCACACTTCGCGCGACATCGCGCACTGGATGCAGTTCATCGGGTCGAGCGGTGAGACCGGCCAGTCCGTGGCGAACACGATCGGCGCGCCGGCATCGACCAGCGTGCGCCAGGCGAAGGCATAGGGCCAGCGTTCCTCGCCGATATAGGAGAGATAGGGCTCCAGCGGCAGGCCCGCGCTGCCCGGCGGATGCGTCGGCTGCATGGAAGCGACGGTGCCGAGTTCCTTGAAGCGCTTGATGTCGTCGGGATGCACGACCTCGATATGCTCGATACGGTTGCGGCTGTCGCGCTTGCCATTGGCCTTGATGGCGGCCTCGTAGCCGTTGAGTACCATGCGCACCGCGCCGTCGCCGATGGCATGCACGGCGACCGGCAGGCCGAGCTTATCGGAGGCGATGGCGACGTCGTTGAAATGCTCCTGCGAAAAGAGCGGATCGCCCTTCAGGCCCGGCTGGTGGCAGTAGTCGTCGACGAAGACGGCAGTGCCGGATTCCGTGACGCCATCCATGAACAGCTTGACGAAATCCGAGCGCAGACGGTCCGAGTTGAAGCGCTCGCGCCAGGCGGCGGCCTTGGTCTCGAGGTCGGAGAGCGGCATGAAGTTCTTCATGTGGAAGGGCATACGCACGCGCACCGGCAGGCCGACGGTCTTTTCAATCTCGTCGAGCATTTCCAGCTGGTAGAGGCTGCCATCCATGTTCTGCAGCGAGGTGATGCCGAGCGAGGCGACATAGGCGAGACCCTCCTTGAGGATGTCGATATCGCCGGCGCGCTGTTCGGCCGTCACATGCTCAGGATCGCCGCCCGTGCCCACGCCGAGCATTTCACGGCCGCCCGTTTCGCTGAGCGCGGAAACCGGACGGATGGCGTTGCTTTCGCGCAGTTCACCGTTGGCAAGGCCATCCTCACCCATGACGATCTCGTTGCCGACGCCGACGTCGCGGCCTTCCAGAATGCCGCCCATCTTCAGGGCGAGCGTGTTGGCCCACGCGGTGTGATGGTCGGGCGCGAAGATCAGCACGGCGCGATCCGGCAGGATGCGGTCGAGGTGATGACGCGTCACGCGCTCGTCGTCGGAGAGAATCGTGTAGTCGGCGTGCTGGGCGATCAGCAGCTGACGCTCCGGATATTCGGCGGCATAGGCCTTCAGCGCCTTGTCCAGCGCGTCAAACCCCTTCATGCCGTAGAGCGACAGCTCACGCAGCTCGGCCGAACCGCCGAAAATGTGCATATGCGCCTCGTTGAAGCCCGGTAGAACGGTCGCGCCCTTGGCGTCGATCACATGCGTATCGGGACCGGAAAAGGCATCGATCTGCGCTTCGGAACCGACGGCCAGAATGCGGTTGCCGGCAACGGCAACGGCGCTCGCCCGCGGATTGGCCTCGTCCATGGTCAGCACCCGCGCATTGCGGATGATAAAGCTCGCCTCGGTCTGCATGGTGTGTTCCCTCAATTATTTCGGAGCACCTCCGGCGCACCGGAAATGATCCGAGTTTTTTTGTACCGCATTGTCCAACGCCGAAACGATGTCGTGTCGGCTGGAAATGCTCTAGATTGCCCGGCGGCAGAGCGCCCGGAAGAAGGTAAAGATGTCCTGGTTCTCCTCGTCGCCCAGCGGCTCCGGGTGGGACGAGAATTTGACGATGACCGTTTCCGTGCTCGGATCGACATAGAGCCATTGGCCGTGGATGCCGATAGCACAAAAGGCTTGGTCGGCTTCGCCGGACTGGTACCATTGGCTGCGGTAGCGGCCGTTCGGCAGGTCGACATTGCGGCCCTGCTGCCAGGCCTCCCGGTCGCCGTTTTCCTGCATGTCGCGGATCCAGGCGACAGGGATGATCTGCTTGCCGTCGCGCGCGCCGTCATTGCGCAGGAGTTCGCCGAGACGCGCCAGATCGCGCGCGGTTATGGAGACGCCGCCGGCCGTGCGCGGCGTGCCGATGGCATCGACCGTGATATCGGCGAGCCCCTTGGCGCCCATCGGCTTCCAGAGCAGATCGGAGGTGAGATCGGCGAAACGGGCGCCTGTGGCGCGCTCGATGATGACGCCGAGCAGATCGGCATTTGGCGAGGCATAATAGAAC
This sequence comes from Shinella sp. M31, assembly GCF_049199205.1. Taxonomy (NCBI): domain Bacteria; kingdom Pseudomonadati; phylum Pseudomonadota; class Alphaproteobacteria; order Hyphomicrobiales; family Rhizobiaceae; genus Shinella; species Shinella sp. M31. The sequence goes on from NZ_JBLZPH010000091.1 coordinate 17,339, forward strand.
GGGCCGCCATGCGGTCGGTCGGCCTTCTGCAAGGTCATGAGGAAGGCCGCGAGGTTCTCGGGCTCGGCGCCCGGCATCGGCGGGTTCCAGAGCATCGAGCGGCGATAGCGGGCGAAGGCGCCATAAGGGTCGAGATAGGCTTCCTCGAAATCCAGGCTGACGCGCATGTCGAGCACGTCGCGGTAGGTGCAGTCGCCGTAGACGCTGCCCTTGGCCTCGGGAAGGTAATCCGTCACCGGGCGATCGGGATCGAGAATGCCGTCCGCCTCCAGGATGCCGGAGATGACAGCCGTCAGCGATTTGGAAATGGAGAAGACGAGGTGCGGCGCATCGGGATTGGCGTGCGCGGCATAATATTCCGCAACGATCTCGCCCTTGCGCATCATCACGAAGGCATCCGTGTGGGCGAATTCCAGAAAGGCGCGGGCGGTATCCGTGCCGGCAAGACCGGTTTCCATCGGCGCATCCAGGAACGTGTCGCTGGCAAGCGGCCGTTCCGCGACGACGGTCTCGGCAGCGATCACAGCCGTCGGCACGAAATCGCGCACGTTCTGGAAGGTCCAGCGGCTGTAAGGGGAGGTGCGCCAATTGGCGAGCGTGACATCGGCGCGGGCAAAGCCATGCCTGTCCTGAAACGTCTTGATCATGAAAAATCCAGCCAAGGCGCGGGAAGGCGCATGGCCTTCCCGCTTGGACTGTCCTCTTTGTGCGGAAACCGCTTACTTCTGCAGTTCGGTCCAGATCTTGGTATAAAGCTGCTGCGTTTCCGGCTCGCAGCTTTCAAGGAACGAGCCGGCAGCCTCGAACTCAGCCGGCACGACCAGTTCCGGTGCCGTCTGCATCTCCGCCGGCAGGAACTTTTCAGACCCCTTGATGCCGTTGGAATATTTGGCGAAAGCCGAGATCATGGCGGCGTTTTCCGGATCCATGATGAAGTTCATGAACAGCTTGGCGTTTTCCGGGTTCTTCGCATCCTTCAAAAGAGCCACGCTGTCCATGAAGAAGGGGAAGCCTTCCTTCGGATAGCCGAACTTGATGTCCGCATTCTTCAAACGCGAACGCATGATGGCGCCGTTCCAGTAGTACACGGCGGAATAGTCACCAGCAGGCAGCTTTTCGGTAACGCTGTAATCCATGGCGAGCCACTTGGATTTCGCTTCGACAAGCTTGTCGCGAACCTTGCGCAGGACTTCCTTGTCCATCGTGCACCATTCGCCGCCGAAATACTTGATCGTCGCGAACAGCACATCGTTCATTTCCGGGGCGACGTTGATCTTGCCGGCCAGTTCCGGCGGCGGATCGAGGAAGATTGCGGAGGTGTTGATATCACCACCATAAACCTTGCTGTTCACGCCGATGCCCGTCAGACCCCACTGCCACGGAACGGTGTAGTGACGGCCCTTGTCCCAGGGAACATCCACCCAACGCGGATCGACGTTTTTGAAGTTCTCCATCTGATCCGGACGCGCTTCCTCGATAAGGCCTTCCTTGATCCAGATCGGAACGTAGTTTGCCGAGGGAACGACAACGTCGAAGCCATGGCCGCCGGCACGGACCTTGGCAAGCGCCGTATCGTTCGAGTCGTAGTCGGTCACCGTAACCTTTACGTCGAACTGCTTCTCGAACTTTTTGATGAGTTCGGGGTTCGTGTAGTCGCCCCAGTTGTAGATGTTGAGCTCGCCCGCGGCGGACGCGGCACTCGCAATTGCGAGCGTTGCGATCGCAGCCAAGGCCGTGGTGGCGATTAATTTCATTGTCATTGCTGTTCCTCTCTGACTACTGTTTTCGTTTGTTGATGAAGAAGAAGACCACGACGAGGGCCGTCGACAAGGCCAGGAAAACCGTCGCGATGGCGTTGATTTCGGGTGTTGTTTCACGTCTGAGCTGACCAAGCATATAGGTCGGCAACGTATCCTGCCCACCGGACTTGACGAATTCCGTGATGACCACGTCATCCAGCGAGATCACGAAGGCCAGCATGAAACCTGCAATGATCGCCGGACGCAACAGCGGAAGCGTCACATGCCGGAAGGTCAACCAGGGTGTGGCATATAGATCGGCCGCTGCGCGCTCCAGCGTCAAGTCCATGCTCTCCAGTCGGGCGCGGATCGGCAGGTAGGCAAAGGGGATGCAGAACGCGGTATGCGCAACGATCAGGTAGCCGAGGCCGGAATAGCCGGTCCAGACCTTGATGCGCGAAAATACGATCAGCAGCGCTACGGCCGTGACGATCTCCGGCACCATGAGTGGCTGGTTGATCAGCGCATACTTGAACGTCAGCCCGCGATAGGGCTGTGTTCGCGTCGTGGCGAGTGCCGCCATCATCGCAGCCGTCGTTGCGAGAAGGGCTGCCCACAGTGCAATGACCAGAGAGCGCATGGCAGCATCCTGCACTGCCGTGTTGTTCCAGGCGGCCACGAACCAGCGTGATGAGAAGCCACCCCACTGTGAAAGCGATTCCGCGTCATTGAACGAATAGATGACCAGCGCCGCGATCGGCAGATAGAGCGCAAAGAACGTGAAAAGTGTGATGAAGCCGAAACCCGGCTGCGAACGGAGATCGTAGCGCCTGCTAAACATGGCCGTTCCCTCCACGCGAGGCATTGCGAACATAGATGATCAACGCCGCCGTCACCAGAATCATGAGCGTGATCGACATCGCCGCCCCCAGAGGCCAGTTGCGGCCCGAACCGAACTGCATCTCGATGAGATTGCCCAGCATCATGTTCTTGCCGCCGCCCAGAACGCGGGGAATGACATAGGCACCGAGCGAGGGGATGAACACCAGGATCGATCCTGCAATAATGCCCGGTTTCACGAGCGGGATCACGATCCGCCGCAGGACCTGAAAACGGGTCGCATAGAGATCATAGCCGGCCTCCACCAATCGGAAATCCAGTTTCTCGATCGATGCATAGAGCGGCAGCACCATCAACGGCAGATAGACATAGGTCATGCCGAGCAGGTTGGCTGTATCCGTGTAGATGATCTGCAGGGGGCTTTTGATCACGCCGAGCCAGAGCAGCGCCGTATTCAAAAGGCCCTCGTTGCGGATGACCTGCTGCATCGCGAAGGTCCGGATCAGAAGGTTCGTCCAGAAGGGGATCGTGACAAGAAACACCCAGATCTCACGCGTATGCGGTGGGCGCGTCGCGATGAAATAGGCGGTTGGAAAACCAAGAATGACCGTCAGGATCGTGGTGAAGAACGAAAGCTGGATCGACCGCCAGATGATGGAGAGGTGCGCATCGGCAAGCCCCAGCGTGTCATCGAAAATATCGCGCTCGAAAAAGACGGAGGTCCAGCCATCAAGCGAGAATTCTCCGAATTTCACATCGCCATAGTCGCCCTTCACCATGAAGGAGTAGAAGAGCATGACGAAAAGCGGGCCTATCGCCGCTACGAAAATGATCAGCAGGGCCGGAGCGCTGAGAAGCCAGCGTGAGCGAATATCCTGTTTTTGAGCCGCGAGAGCGGCCTCTTGTGCGCCGCTCATTGTCAGTCCCTCAGAATTTGAGCGACGTCGTCGCTGAAGTCGATACCAACCGCGTCCCCCTTGGAGAAGCCGCAATCGCCGCTGCGGGCATTCTGCTGCCGCACCATGAAGCCGCTTCCGTCGTCGAGACGAATATGGAGATGCGTATCCGTACCCAGATAGACGATGTCGTGCACGCTACCGCGCAGGACGGAACCAGCGGCGGGCGCCGTAACGCGCGCGTGTTCGGGACGCACGACGATCGTGACCTTGCCGCTGGGCGTCACGTCGCCCGGAAATGTCGCGGGGATTTCCGAACCGGACGACAGCCGCACCCGCGCCTTGTTGCCGGATACCGAAAGCACGTCCACCTCCAGGAAATTGGTCTCGCCGATGAAGTCGGCGACGAAGCGTTCGGCTGGGCGGTCATAGATATCCCAGGGCGAGCCGACCTGGCGGACCGTGCCCGTCGACATGACGGCGATGCGGTCGGACATGGTGAGCGCTTCTTCCTGGTCGTGCGTGACGAACACGAAGGTGATGCCGGTTTCGAGCTGGAGGCGCTTCAGTTCCATCTGCATGGACTTGCGCAGCTTGAGATCGAGCGCCGAAAGCGGCTCATCGAGGAGGAGAACCTTCGGCCGTGGCGCGAGCGCGCGGGCAAGCGCCACACGCTGCTGCTGACCACCGGAAAGCTGCGTTACCGGATTGTTGCCGCGTCCATCGAGATGAACGAGCTTCAGCATGTCCTTGACGACACTTTCGATCTCCGACTTCGACTTGCCGAGCATCTTGAGGCCGAAACCGATGTTCTCGGCCACCGTCAGATGCGGAAACAGCGCGTAGTTCTGGAAGACGGTGTTGACCGGCCGCTGGTTGGGCAGGAGGCGGGAAATATCCACGCCGTCGAGAAGGACCTGTCCCTCGGTCGGCAGCTCGAAGCCGGCGATCATGCGAAGGAGCGTGGTCTTTCCGCAGCCCGAAGGGCCGAGAAGGGTAAAGAATTCATTCGAGCGAATATCCAGCGACACATTGTCGACGGCCTGGAAATTGCCGAACCATTTTTTGATGCCGTGCAGGCCTATGGCGCCGCCATGGGCTGCGGTCGTTCGGGTGTCAGTCATCGGTTCCCCGTTTGTGAACCGGCGTGCCCCGAGCGTCCTCTGCCCAAACCGCCGGCTGTCCTCTGTCCGGCCGCTGATCACGGCTCTTATGTGATAGGCTTGTCTTGCTTATGATCACAACAAACCATAATTTGATCAAATCTGTAAAGGGTGAATTTGAGCTTTGCGAGATTATCAGTTCTGCGTGCAAAGCCCAGAGAATTCAGCCCAGAGACGATAACCGGCATGGCCGGGTCCGACAGACGGGAGGATATCAGCATGCTGGTCGCAGCCGGGAGGGAAGCGTCCGAATCCGCCAAACAATGGGTCTACCGCGTGTTGCGGCGAAACATCATGACGGGGCAGTTCGAGCCGGGCGAGCCGGTGACGATCAACGGCCTCGCCGACGCGCTCGGCGTCAGCGCCATGCCGGTCCGCGAGGCGCTGCACCGTCTCGTCGCCGACGGCGCGCTCGAGCTTCTCGACAACCGCCGCGTCCGTGTGCCGGATCTCGATCCACAGCGCTTCGAGGAGGTTCTGGAGGCCCGTATCGCGCTGGAGACCCGCGCAGCCGAGCGCGCCATGCCCTTCATCGACGAGATCAGGCTGGCCCGCCTCAGGGCCTTCGACCAGCAAGCGGACCAGGCCCTTGCGGTGGGTAATTTCAAGCGCCTGGTGGAGGCGAATTTCGACTTTCACCGCTGTCTTTACGAAGCGCGGCCGGGCACCATCATGCTGCCGCTCATCGAATCCCTCTGGCTGCGGCTTGCCCCGTTCATGCGGCGCGCGGGCGAGACTCTGTCGCAGACGTATCAGGTCGACCGCCACGCCGAAGCCCTTGCCGCCATCGTCAGGCGCGATGGCGAAGCGCTCAAGGCCGCGATCGCCGCCGATATCCGGGATGGTACCGGCCATCTGGGTCGCGGTCATTTCGAACGGATGAAGGCGCTCGGCAATCCGGGCTGAGCGATCTTTTCGGTGGCCGAATGCTTGCAGTCGGCCCCGCATCACCGCTAAGTCTCTTGCCGACTCGAAGCGCGACGGAGGACGCCTTGAACGACAACAATGTTCTGAAATTCGAACCCCGCAAACCGAAGCAGGAAAAGAAGCCTGTTGCGCCGGGACCGAAAAAGGGACTGGTGTGGCTCGCCGTTGTCGTCGTGATCGCCCTTGTCTGGGCCTATTATCAGTTCGTCGCGCCGGCAAGCCTCTAAGCGTCCTCATAGCGTCGCCGCCACTTTCAAGCCCTCGTAAACGGCCTCTTCCGCCGTCCGCGGCGCGAGGCTGTCGCCGATGACATGCACTTCCGGCACGAGATCGTGCAGCACGCCCGAGAGATCATCCACCGGCGCATGCCCGAGACAGAGAACCAGCGTGTCGACCTCCTCGAAGAGGATCGGCTGGTCGCTGGTCGTGTGCTGCATGTAAACCGTTCCGCCATCGCAGCCATAGAGACGCACATAGGGCGTCACCCGCACGCCGATGCGATGCAGTTCGGCGGCGATGTTGTCGCGCACATAGAGCGGCAGCAATTCGCCGGGATGTGTGCCGTTGACGGCGAGATCGACGCTGCAGCCCTCGGCGACGAGACGTTCGGCGATGCCGGGACCAATCCAGTCGCAGCGCCAGTCGACCACGACGACGCGGCTGCCGGTCTTCACCTCCTTGCGCAGCACCTGCCAGGCATCGACGACCTGAATGCTGTCGTCGATCGGCAGGTCCGGCCGATAGGGTTTCGCACCCGTGGCGAGGATGACGGCATCCGGCCGCTCCGCCTCCACCAACGCCCTGTCGACCCGCACGCCGCGCTGCACACGCACATTGGCAAGCTCGACCTCTCTGGAAAGATTGGTCACGATGCCGCCGAATTCCGAGCGCCGGGGCAGAAGCTGGGCGAGTTGCGCCTGTCCACCCAGCTGGCTCGCGGCCTCGTAGAGCGTGACCTTGTGGCCGCGTGCGGCAGCGACGGCGGCGGCCTTCAGGCCGGCAGGCCCGCCGCCGACGACCATGACGGATTTCGGCCGGACCGCCGGTTCGAGCGTGCCGAATTTCAGCTCGCGGCCTGTCTCGGGATGCTGGATGCAGGAGATCGGCACGCCGCGATGGAAATGACCGATGCAAGCCTGGTTGCAGGCGATGCAGGCGCGGATGTCGTCCATGCGGCCTTCCTGCGCCTTGCCGGGCATTTCGGGATCGCAGATCATCGCCCGCGTCATGCCGCAGACATCCGCCGAGCCGTCTGCGATCACCGCATCGGCCTCCTGCGGCTGGTTGATGCGGCCCGTCACGAAGACGGGAATGCCGAGCGCTTTGCGGAAGCGCGCCGCATCCCCCGCCAGATAGGCGGCGCGATAGGCCATCGGCGGCACGATATGCACCGCACCGCCGAGCGAGGCGGAGGTCCCGGTCGTGATGCTCACATAATCCAGCAGCGGCTCCAGCCGGCGGCAGATTTCCAGCGCTTCGTCATTGGCCAGCCCCTCCTCATCGCGCTCGCCGGCGCTGATGCGCATGCCGATGACGAAATCCTCCGAGGTCGCGGCCCGCATTGCGGCAAGTGCCTCCTCGGCAAAACGCAGCCGGTTTTCCAGCGAGCCGCCATAATCATCCTCGCGGCGGTTGACGCGCGCATTGAAGAACTGCGCCGGCAGGTAGCCGTGGCTTGCCACGAATTCGGCGCCATCGACGCCCGCCGCATGCATGCGCCCGGCCGCCGACGCATAGCCGGCGACGATCTCGTCGATCATGCGCTTATCGAGCGCGCGCGGCATCACGCGGAACCGTTCGTTCGGCGAGACGGACGGCGCGTAGGCAACGGTCAAAAGCCCGTCGCCACCTTCCATGATTTCGCGGCCGGGATGAAAGAGCTGCGAGAACAATGCGCAGCCCTCGGCATGACAGAGTTCGGCGAGGCGGCGATAGCCGTCGATGCAGTCGTCCTCCGTCGCCATCAGCATGTGCGAGGTGTAGCGCGCCGTCTCGTGCACGCCCGCCACCTGACTGACGATGAGCCCGACACCGCCCTTTGCGCGGGCGGCGTGATAGGCAAGCAGCGCCTCGTTGACGAGCCCGTCCGTCGGTAATGTCGTGTCGTGGCCCGTCGACATGATGCGGTTCTTCAGCACCACGCCGCGGATTTTCAGCGGCTGGAACAGGTGCGGAAACGCCGCTGGGGCCTGCGCCACGGCGCCGTCGGAACGTTCGGCTAGCGTCATCGGGATCCTCCTCCCAAACCTGTCAGGCAGCGTCAGACGTCGCTGGAGAGAAATGTATAGACCTTGCGGGTCTGCTCATGGATCGTCCACTGGCCGCGCCAGCCGAGCGGCAGCGCGAACATTTCGCCAGCCCCGATCTCCTGCGAGGTGCCGTCGCTGTTGTGCAAGGTCACCCGGCCGTTGAGCAGGTGGCAGACCTCGGCATTCTGCGTGCGGTCGGCGGTGAAGCGGCCGGGCGTGCATTCCCAGATACCCGTTTCCATCTTCTCGTTCGCGCTCGTCCAGAGCACGCGCGTCGCCTCCTGCTGGTCGCCCTCGATGGAGGTGGGTTTTGCTGCGAAGGCGCCGATGTCGAGTTTCAGGAGGTCGCCGAAATTCTCAAAACTGATCATGGAAATATCCTTTGAAGAGGCTCAGTGGCCGGTGATGCTGTCTGCAAGGCCGGCAAGTTTGGATGTGTGTTCGAGGCCCGCGAACTCGCGTTCGTCCGCCATGCGGTAGAACTGGTACATGGAATGCACGCCGAGCCAGCGGAACGGCTCCGGCTCCCATTTGCGCACCGTGCGATTGACCCAGGGCAGGCCGGTCAGTTCGGTGTCGCGATTGAGCACCAGATCGGCCAGCGTGCGGCCGGCGAGGTTCGTGCTGGACACGCCGAGACCGACATAGCCGCCCGCCCAGCCGATGCCGCTGTCACGATCGAAGCCCGCCGTCGTGCACCAATCGCGCGGCACGCCGAGCACGCCGCACCAAGCATGGTCGATCTTGAGTAATTTCGTCTGCGGCAACAGCCGCGTCAGGATGGCATGGAGCTGGTCGATCGTCGCCTGCTGCGTGCGGCCGTTGACGTCGGTCGCCGAGCCGAAGCGATAGGGCACGCCGCGTCCGCCCATGGTGATGCGGCCCTCGCGGGTGCGCTGGGCGTAGCAATAGGCATGCGCGGCATCGCCGAGCAGTTCGTGGCCTTCCCAGCCGATCTCCTTCCACAGCGCTTCCGGCACCGGCTCGGTGACGATCTGCGCGCTGTTGAGCGGCAGCCAGGTGCGCTCGTGGCCCGGCAGGCCGGCGGTGAACCCTTCCGTGGCGCGGATGATCACCGGCGCGCGCACCGTGCCGCGATCGGTTTCGACGCGGCCCTTCTCGAACCGGGTAACGGCGGTGCCCTCGAAGATCGAGACGCCGAGCCCTTCCACGACTTTCGCGAGGCCGCGCACCAGCTTGGCCGGCTGGACGCGTGCCATGTCGCGGATGACGAAGGCACCCAGGACGTTGGCGACGCGGATGCGCTTCGCCGCCGCCTCGGCGGACAGCATTTCGATACGTTCAGACGGCATCTCCCAGTCGAGATAGAACTGGTATTCCTCTCGGGCCCGTTCGAGCTGCGGCTTGTTGGTCGCGAAGGTAATGTTGTCGACGCGCAGGATATCCGCATCGATGCCTTCAGCCTCCGTGACGCGGATCACTTCGTCGACGGTGCCGGCCATGGCGCGCTGCATGTCGACGACGGCGCCGCGGCTGGAGGTCTTGAGATATTTCTCGCGCGACCAGCTGAAGCCACCCGACAGCCAGCCGCCGTTGCGGCCCGAACCGCCGAAGCCGGCGAATTCGCGCTCGACCATGACGATGTTGAGCGAAGGGTCGGCCTTCTTCAGATAATAGGCGGTCCATAGGCCGGTATAGCCTGCGCCGATGATGCAGACATCGGCGTCGCGATCGCCGGGAAGGGCAGGGCGCTTCTGCGGAATGCCGCCGATATCGGCATACCAGAAGGAAACGTTACCGTTGGTCTTGACATCCATGGCAGGGGCTTTCGGGTTCACGTCAGCGTCACGTCGGCGCTGGCGTCATCGGGGAGGAGGATGAGATCAGAGGGCAGGAAGGCGATGTCGACGGTATCGCCGATCCCGAAGTCGACCGCGCCGAGCGGGCTGCGCACCACGGCGATGGTGCCGTCCGCCAGCCGCACCTCGTATTTCGAGCCGGAACCGAGATAGATCGCTTCGGCAATCGTGCCCGTGAGGCGGTTTTCCACCGAAACGACATCCGCGCCGGGACGCTTTAGGGCCACGCGCTCGGGCCGCAGCAGGATCACCGGACGGGCGTCGCCGGCAAGACGACGATTGGCGACGACCTTCTGCCCGCCGATCGTCATGACCGTTTCGTCACCTGAAATCTCGACCGATCCGCGCAACACCGTGGATTCACCGATGAAACGGCCGACGAAAAGCGTCGCCGGACTGTCGTAGAGTTCACGCCCCGTGCCGATCTGCTCGATGCGGCCGCCGTTGAAGACGGCGATGCGGTCGGAGAGAACGAGCGCCTCTTCCTGGTCGTGCGTCACATAGACGAAGGTGGTGCCGAGTTCGCGGTGGATGCGCTTGATCTCCAGCTGCAGCCACTCGCGCAGCTTCTTGTCGAGCGCGCCGAGCGGCTCGTCCATCAAGAGCAGCGGCGGGTCGAAGACGAGCGCGCGGGCGAGCGCCACGCGCTGCTGCTGGCCGCCCGAGAGTTCGTTCGGGTAGCGATGGGCGAAGTCGGCCATCTTCACCATGTCGAGCGCGCGCTTGACGCGTGCCTCGCGATCATCGCCCTTGATGCCGCGCAGCGTCAGCGGATAGGCGACGTTCTTGCCGACGGTCATGTGCGGGAAAAGCGCGTAGTGCTGGAAGACGACGCCGATATTGCGCTTGTGCGAGGGCAGGCCGGTGACTTGTCTGCCGCCGATCTCGAGCGTGCCGGAGCTGATGTCGGTGAAGCCGGCGATCAGGTTGAGCGTCGTCGTCTTGCCCGAGCCCGAGGGGCCGAGCAGTGTCATGAATTCGCCGGGGCGGATATGGAGGTCGATATCGTTGAGCGCCGTGAAGGCGCCGTAGCGTTTGGAGGCCTTGCGGATTTCGATAGCGGCACCGGCGGAACGTTGGGGAGCGTGCATGGTCAGGTCCTTCCGCGGCGCATGCCCAGGAGCAGGCCGGCGATGATGATGAGCGACGTGGCGATGAAGAGCAGCGTACCGACGGCCGCGACAGTCGGATCGGCATCGCGCGTGATCGAGGTATAGATCTGCACCGGCAGCGTCTTGAGATAGGGGCTGGTGATGAACAGCGCGACGATGATCTCGTCGAACGAGGTGATGAAGGCGAAGAGCGCGCCGGAGAGAACGCCCGGCAAGATCAGCGGCAGCGTCACCGTGCGGAACACCGTCAGGCGACCCGCGCCAAGGCTCGACGCCGCCGTTTCCAGCCGGCGGTCAAAGACTTCGAGGCTCGCCTGCACGGCGATCAACACAAAGGGGATGGCGAGCATGGTATGGGCCAGCACGAAACCGGTGACAGTGCCGACAAGGTGCGTATCGAGATAGACCGCATAGATGCCGATCGCCAGCACCACGCCCGGCACGACCATCGGCGTGATCAGAAGGGCGCGCAGCAGCCCGCCGGTGCGCGCAGCAGCGCGTGTGACACCGAAGGCGGCGAGGGTGCCGATGACGGTCGCCACCACCGCGACGATAAGGGCGACGATCAGCGAGTTGGAAAAGCTCGTCGTCCAGTCCGGATTGCTGAAGAAGTTCTCATACCATTGCCAGCTGAAACCGACCGGCGGGAAGGCCAGCGACTTGTTGCCGTTGAACGACATCGGGATCACGACCAGCGTCGGCGCCAGAAGCAGGATCGCGACGAGCAGGCAGAAGAGACCGAGGAAAATGCGCGAGAACGACGGCATCGGCTACGCCTCCCTGCGCGAGGATGTGTGTTTCTGGCGCATCAGCGGGGCGGCCAAGGCGAGAAGCACGAAGGTCGCGACCAGCAGCACCACGCCCATGGCGCCGCCACGGCCCCAATTGAGCAGGCTCAGCACCTGGTTCTGCACCAGAGAGGAAAGCAAAATGCTGCGCGGACCGCCGAGCAAAGCCGGGGTGATGTAGAAGCCGAGCGACAGAATGAAGACGATGATCGCGCCGGCATAGACGCCGGGCAGCGACAGCGGCACGTAGATCTGCAGGAAGGCCTTCCAGGGCTTCGCACCCAGGCTGCGGGCGGCCTGCAACAGGCGTGTATCGATGCCCTTCATCACGGAATAGATCGGCAGGATCATAAAGGGCAAAAGCACCTGCGTCATGCCGATGACGACACCCGGCAGGGTGCGGATCAGCTTGACCGGAGACAGGCCGAGGCCGCGCAGAATGGAATTGATGACGCCTGAATCCTGCAACAGGATCACCCACGCCAGCGTGCGCACCACGCCGCTCAGCCAGAAGGGCACGAGGACGCAGAGGATAAGCGCCAGCCGCACATTCTTGCCGACGATCGTCATGGCATAGGCGTAAGGATAGGCGCAGATGAGGGAGACGAGCGTGACCCAGGCAGCGACGACGAAGGTGCGTTGCAGCACCGTGCGGTTCACGGCGGACTGGAAGAACCAGACGTAATTGTCGACGCCGACGGCGGGATCGGTGAAGGAGCGCCACACGACGATGCCGAGCGGATAGGCGAGCACGACGAGCAGCACCAGCACGGCGGGTGCGGCAAGCCAAACCGCGCCGCGCGGTCGCCATCGCATGAGGAGAGCGGGCCTGTCAGGCATGTCGGTCACTGTCGTCTCCTGTCG
>NZ_JBLZPH010000092.1:0-10611 GCF_049199205.1 Shinella sp. M31
CGTTTCCGGCCTGCATTGTTTCAGCCCTCTGGGAAAGACTTTAGTCCTCGTTTGCTGCAAGCTGCGAGAGAACTTCGCCCCGGCCGCGGGCGCGCAGGACAAGCGGCACGACGACGGCGAGGAAGGCGAGACCGAAGAGCAGGACGGCGATCGGCGACATGAACAGGGCCGTCACGTCACCCTGACTGATCGCCAGCGCCCGGCGCAATTGCTGCTCTGCCATCGGCCCGAGGATGAGGCCGACGACGACGGGCGCGATCGGATAGCCGAACAGCCGCATGGCGAAGCCGAGCAGGCCGAAGGCCAAGAGCATGCCGAGCTCGAAGACCGACGGATTCGCGCCGATCGTGCCGAGCGTCGCGAAGACCAGGATGCCGGCATAGAGCCAGGGCTTCGGGATGCTGAGCAGCTTCACCCAGAGGCCGATCAGCGGCAGGTTCAGCACCAGCAGCATGAAATTGGCAATGAGCAGGCTGGCAATGAGGCCCCAGACGAGCTGCGGATTGGTCGCAAACAGCAGCGGGCCCGGTTGCAGGCCGTATTGCTGGAAGCCGGCAAGCATGATGGCGGCCGTCGCCGATGTCGGGAGACCAAGTGTCAGTAGCGGAACGAGCGTACCGGCAGCGGACGCATTGTTCGCCGCTTCCGGCCCGGCTACGCCTTCGATGGCGCCCTTGCCGAACTCCTCCGGATACTTGCTCAGCTTCTTTTCCGTGGCGTAGGAGAGGAATGTGCCGATCTCCGCGCCACCGGCCGGCATGGCGCCGATCGGGAAGCCGATGGCGGTGCCGCGCAGCCAGGGTTTCCACGAGCGCGCCCAGTCGGCCGCGTTCATCCAGACCGAGCCCTTCACGGCCTCGATCTTGTCCGGCTCGGAATCGCCCTTGGAGGCGATGTAGAGCGATTCACCGATGGCGAACATCGCGACTGCCAGCGTCGTCACTTCCACACCGTCGAGAAGATCGGGAATGCCGAAGGACAGGCGCGTCTGGCCGCTCAGCTGGTCGATGCCGATGATCGCCAAGGTCAGGCCGACGAAAAGCGAGGTCAATCCGCGCAGGGTGGAATCACCGAAGGCCGAGGACACCGTGACGAAGGCGAGCACCATCAGCGCGAAATATTCGCGTGGGCCGAAGACGAGCGCGATCTTGACGATGAAGGGCGCGATGAAGGCGAGCGCCAGCGTGGCGATGAGGCCGGCGACGAAGGAGCCGATGGCGGCTGTCGCAAGCGCTGGTCCGCCGCGCCCCGCCCGCGCCATCTTGTTGCCCTCGAGCGCCGTGACGATCGAGGCGCTTTCGCCCGGTGTGTTGAGCAGGATCGAGGCCGTCGAGCCGCCATACATGCCGCCGTAATAGATGCCGGCGAACATGATGAGGGAGCCGGCCGGGTCAAGCTTGTAGGTGACCGGCAGGAGCAGCGCCACGGTGAGCGCCGGGCCGATGCCGGGCAGCACGCCGACGGCCGTACCCAGCGTCACGCCGATCAGCGCATAGAGCAGGTTCATCGGCAGAACGGCGACGCCCAGGCCCTGAAAGAAGAATTCGAATGTCGACATGGCGTCGCCCCTTTAGAAAAACAGGCGTTCGAGCGGTCCGGCCGGAAGGGACAGCTGCAACAGCTTGGCGAAGATCACCCAGACGACGAAGGACAGCGCGATGCCGATGGGGATGGTTGCCCAGAGCTTGCGCCGGCCGAAGCCGCAGGCGGTGAGCGCAAAGAGCAGGCCGGTCGCAATCGAGAAGCCGGCCGGCTTCAAGAGCAGCATCTGCGCGGCGAGGCCCGCGACAAGACAGATGACCGGCATGCGGGCGACGGGCTCGCGCACCGGGAAATCGCCGCGCCAGGCCTCGATAATGGTCCAGATGCCGAGGATCACAAGGCCGATCGCGATCCAGTGCGGCACCGTGGCGGGACCGATGGGCGCGACATTGCTGACGGCGGTGATGCGGGCGACATCCCACCAGATCACGGCGGCGATGATGAGGAGCGCGGGCCCGATGACCAGCGCCGCCCGGTCAGGGCGGCGCTTTCCTCGCGGGTGGGAGGACGGAACCTCGCTCATTTGACGAGCCCGATATCCTTGAGGATGCTTTCGGTGGCCGCGACATCCTTGTCGAGCTGCGCCTTGAAGGCATCACCGGCAAGATAGGTGTCCTGCCAGCCCTTGGTCTTCAAGATATCCTGCCAGGCGGCGGATTTGACCATCTTCTCGATATCGCCGTTGATCGCCGTGACCTGCTCGGCCGAAAGGCCCGGGGCGGCGGCAATCATGCGCCAGTTCTGCACGACGACGTCGAGGCCGCTTTCCTTGATCGTCGGACCGTCGACACCCTCGATGCGCGCGTCGCTGGAGATGGCGATCAGGCGCAGCGTGCCGGCCTTCACCTGGCCTTCGAACTCGCCGTAGCCGGAGATGCCCGCGGTCACCTGGTTGCCGAGAATGGCGGCCAGCGCCTCGCCGCCGCCGGCATAGGCGACGTAGTTGATCTTGGTCGGATCGACGCCGGCAGCCTTGGCGATCAGGCCGGCCGTGATGTGGTCCGTGCCGCCGGCCGAACCGCCAGCCCAGGACACGGCGCCCGGATCGGCCTTCAGGGCCTTGATCAGGTCTTCCATGTTCTGGATCGGCGAGGCGGCGGGAACGACGATCGCCTCGTATTCGCCGGTGAGGCGGGCGATCGGGGTCACGTCCTTCAGCGAAACCGGCGACTGGTTGGTGAGGATCGCGCCGACCATGACGTAGCCGCCGACGATGAGGGCGTTCGGGTTGCCGCTGTTCTGGCTGGCGAACTGGGCAAGGCCGATGGTGCCGCCTGCGCCCGGAACGTTCGTCACCTGCACGCTGCCGGCAATCTTCTCATCCTGCAGGACGGTCTGGATCGAGCGGGCCGTCTGGTCCCAGCCGCCGCCGGGGCCGGCCGGCGCGATGATCGTATAGTCGGCGGCAAAGGCCGGAAGCGCCATGGCGCCGGCGATAAGGGATGCCAGGAAGAAATGTTTCAAAGGTCGGTCCTCCGTCAGGCGCGGTTTCGCGCACGTTTCTATGGCGGGGGATAGGCAGCCGCGGCGCGCGAACGGTTCGGTTCGCGGGCGCAATCACTGTCGGCTGAAGTCTCCTCCCGATCTCCCGTCCGCCTCCACGGACGATGAAGAGCCCTAAACCAGCACAAGAAGCTGACATCTAACTGACATGGTAGCGTGCGGATACGTATTGTCGAGAGTTGGCGGGCTATTGCTTGCGCAGAACCTCGTTCCAGCGCGCGATCAGCCGGGCACGTTTGACCTGGTCGAGATAAACCATCAGGCCGGGGCTGACGGGCACGGGCTTCAGCTGTGCGCCAAGCAGCGCGCTCATGGTGCGCGCCGTGTTGGAGCCGGAGACATCGGGGCTGACGGCGGCAATCTGCAATTCGCGCGACAGGATCTCCTGCCCCTCCTTCGACATGAAGAAGGCGAGGTAGCGCCGGCCGAGTTCCGGCGAGGCCGCCGCCTGCGGCACGAGGCCGATGCGCGACATGACGACGGTATAATCCTTCGGCAGCACGATGCCGACATTCGGATCGCGCGAGGCCCAGTCGGCGGCATAGGAGCCGAGGATATTGTAACCGAGTACGAAGCGGCCGTCGGCGACGCGTTCGAGGATCGCCGAACTGGTCGAATAGAGCTTGACGCCGGCTGCGCCCATCGCCTGGATCACCGTCCAGATATCGCCGAACTGTTCCTGGTCGCGCGCCATGAAGAGGAAGCCGACGCCGGAGCGCTCGATGTCGTAGGTGCCGATGCGGCCGAAAACCTTCTCGCCCTCGCTCTTGAGATACGCCACGAACTCCGCCCGCGAGGCCGGCGGCTTGCGACCCTTGAAGCTCGGTTTGTGGTAGACGAAGACGGCCGGCTCGAAGGTCAGCGCATAGGCGGTGTTGCGCCAGTTGGCCCATTGCGGCCAGCGGTCGCTCATCGGCAGGTCGCTGCGCTGGGCATAGCCGTCATTGCTGAGCTTGACCTGCAGATCCATCGCCGAGGAAAAGGCGAAATCCGCGGTCTTCTCGCCGGCATCGGTCTCATGCACGATCCGGTCATGCACCTCGCCGGTCAGCATCTCCTCGTAGCGCACGGCGACATCGGGATTGGCTTCCTGGAACCCGCGGATCATCGGCCGGGCCAACGGCTCGTCGAGCGAGGAATAGACGAGGAGGACCGGCGCTTGCACATTGCCGTCGCGCGCCGGAAACAAGGTGGCATCGGCGAAGGCGGAGAGCGGCGCGGAAACCAGCGCGAGAAGGGTGAGGACAAGACGCATGGCGCGACCTTGCCAAAGCGCAAGGCCGTTCACAAGCCCGCCTGCCACGGCTAAGGTCGTGCTGGGAGGACGACAGACTTGCGCATTCTACTGGTTGAGGACAATGAAGCTCTGGCGGATGGCCTTTTCGCGATCCTCAAGGGCACGGGCCATGCGGTCGACGTGGTGCGCGACGGCACCTCGGCGGATGCCGCCATCGCGTCGGAAAATTTCGACCTCGTCATCCTCGACCTGACCTTGCCCGAAATGGACGGGCTCGACGTGCTGCGCGCCATGCGCGCCCGACTAAGCAAGGCGGCCGTCTTGATCCTGACGGCACGCGGCGCTCCGGAAGAGCGGGTGCGCGGCCTCGACCTCGGCGCCGACGACTACATGATCAAGCCCTTCGACATCTCGGAATTCGAGGCGCGCGTGCGCATGCTGCTGCGCCGGCAGGCCGGCCTGCGCTCATCGGCGATCACCTATGGTGCCATCGCGCTCGATCTCAATTCCCGCACCTTCTCCGCCGATGGCGCACCGCTCGATATTCCGGCCCGCGAGGTCGGCCTCCTGGAAATTCTCTTCATGCGCGCGGGAAAAGTCGTCTCCAAGGAGGCGATCATGCAATCGCTCGCCGCCTTCGACGACGACCTCTCCGCCAATGCCATCGAGCAATATGTCAGCCGGCTCAGGAAGCGTCTTGCGCCGCACGGCCTGACCGTGCGCACCGCGCGCGGCATCGGCTACTACCTCGACAAGGCTAGCGCGGCTTGACCCTCCTTCCCGCCTCCTCGCTGCGCCGCCGCCTGCTCGCCTGGCTGCTCGTCTCGACGGCCGTCATTGGCGTCGTCGCGCTCATCGATACCTGGCGCGAGGCGGTGAAGACCGCCAATGTCGTCTCCGACCGCGTGCTGGCCGGCTCCGCACTCGCCATCGCCGAGCGCGTCGTGGTAACGGAAAACGGCGCGCTGGAAGTGGACATTCCCTATGTCGCGCTGGAAATGCTGACCTCGGCGGCGCAGGACCGTGTGTTCTACCGTGTCGACGGTCCGCCCGGTCAGTTCATCACCGGCTACCAGACCCTGCCGACCATCCTCGACATGCGGGGACAGTCGACCGCCTACCAGAATGCCACCTTCCGGGGCGAACCGATCCGCATCGCCGTGCTGCAACGCTCCGCCTCGACCGGCATCAATTCCGTCCCCTTCGCCGTGACGGTCGCCGAGACCACCATCGCGCGGCGCCAGCTCGCACAGGCGATCCTGCTGCGCTCGGCCCTGCGGCTTGCCATGATGATCGCCGGTGCCGCCACCATCGTCTGGATCGCCGTGACCGTGTCGCTGCGCCCGCTTTACCGGCTGAGCGATGCGATTGCCGAGCGCAACCCGAACGACCTGCACCCGATCGAACAGCGTGTGCCGAGCGAGGTGCAGGGCCTGGTCGTGACCGTCAATTCCTTCATGGTGCGCCTGCAATCGGCACTCGATGCGCTCCGGCACTTTTCCGGCAATGCCAGCCATCAGCTTCGGACGCCGCTTGCCATCATCCGCACGCAGCTGGCGCTTGCCGGCCGGGCGAGCACGCTGGAGGAGGCACAAGAAGCCGCCCGCAAGGGTGACGCCGCCGTCGCACACGCCGAGCGCATCCTCGCCCAGCTCCTGTTGATGGCGAAGATCGATGCCGCCGGCTCCAACGAGCCGCAGAAACCGGCGCCGATCGACATCGCGGCACTCGCCCAGCAACTGACCGCCGAGCGCGTGCCATCGGCTGCCGAAGCCGGCATCGATCTCGGCTACGAGGGAGACGGCCCCGTCTTCGCCCGCGCCGAGCCGCTGCTTTTCGGCGAACTGCTGCGCAACCTCGTGGAAAATGCCCTTGCCTATGCCGGCGACGGCCCGATGGTGACGGTCAGCGTGCGCCGGGCCGCTGATGCCGTGCTGCTGACCGTCGAGGACAACGGCCCCGGTATTGCGCCCGAGCGCCGCAGTCTCGTGCGCCAGCGATTTTCGCGTGGCGAACACCGCGATGCCCCCGGCATGGGCCTCGGCCTGCCGATCGTCGAGGAGATCGCAACACTGTTCGAGGCGACCATGGCGCTGGAAAGCGGCGCAAACGACCGTGGCCTTCGCGTAACGATCCGCTTCCCCGCGGTGATCGCTTAGGGTTTGCGCCAGCCGAGCAGGCCGGGCGCGGCATGCCACACCGCCTGAACGGCAAAACCCATGAAGAGCAGGCCCGACATGCGCACGATCGCCAGCTCGTGACGACGGTAGAAACGCCGCACCATGCCGGCGCCGATGATGCCGATCAGGATGATATCCGCCATCAGGAAGCCGAAGAAGGACACGCCAAGCAGCGCCGGAAGCGCATCGAAATCCAGCGCATTGGACGAGCCGGCAAGCAGTGCCGTGAAGGTCGCCAGCGCCACAGGATAGCCCTTGGGATTGGTGAGGCCGAAGACCAGGCCGCGGCGCAGCGGCCGCTCCACGGTCATGACGGCGGCACCGTCCTGCCGCGGCTTGGCGCGCAGCGCCGACCAGCCGATCCAGGCGAGATAGAAGCCGCAGAGCAGACCGAGCACATCGAACACCATCGTGCCGATCGTCTTGGCGCCGACGATGGCGACGAGCGCCAATGTGGACCACAGGAGATCGCCGGCGAGGTGTCCGCCCATGAAAAGCGCGCCCGCCTTGCGGCCTTGCCCGGCCCCGATGCCGAGTAGGGCGAGAAACGCCGGGCCGGGGATAAGCACGTAAAGCAGAGCAGCCATGAAGGCGCCGAATAGCATCGAACCGGTCATGAAGGAATCCCCTTGAATCTCAAGGCATTCCAGCCCGCGGCAACGGTTTCGTCAAGGGCACATTTGCCGTTTCGCAAAGCAGCCATGCACTACCGCTCTAGCTTGACGGTTGTCCATTTCGGGCGCGCATAGTAAGGTAAACTTACATAACCCAGAAAGCAATCATGCCATTAAAACCCGATCCCGACGCCCTCGGTTTCGTCCTCATCGACGTTGCCCGCATGCTCCGCAGCGCCTTCGAGCGCCGCATCGCCACCGCCGGTCTCGGCTTGACGCCGGGGGAGGCGCGCACGCTGGTGCGCATCGCCACATTGGAAGGCAGCCGCCAGCTCGACATCGCCCAGCGCATGGGCATCGAACCAATGACGCTTTCGACCTATCTCGACCGGCTGCAGAGCCTCGGCTTCATCGAGCGCCGCCCGGACCCCACCGACCGCCGCGCCAAACTGATCTATACGACATCGACCGCCGGCGCGTTGATCGGCAGTATCCGTGACGAACAGATCGAACTGATGCAGCATGTGACGAGCGGCATCGGCGAACAGGACCTCGAAGCCATGCGCGAAAAGCTCAAGCGGCTGCGTGCCAATCTGTCCGCCCTGGAAGAAGACAGCGCCGCGCTGAGCCTCGTCAAGGAACTGGCGCAATGACATTGCCGCGCATGAGCGAGCGGCGCACCAGCATCATCAGCGCCTTTCTCGTGGCGCTCGGCCCGGTCTCCATGGCGCTCTATACGCCGGCCATGCCCCAGTTGGTGCATGCCTTCTCCTCCACGGAATCGGCGATCAAGCTCACGCTCTCCCTTTATTTCGCCGGCTTCGCGCTGGCCCAGCTGGTCTCCGGCACCACGTCGGATGTGCTGGGGCGCCGCAAGACGACGCTGATCTTCATGTCCGTCTATCTCGTCGGCAGCCTGATGGCCGCCTTCGCGCCATCCGTCGGCGTACTGCTCGCCGGCCGCCTGGTGCAGGGCATCGGCGCCTCCGTCGGCATGACGGTCTCGCGCGCCATCGTGCGCGACCAGTTCACCGGCACCAAGGCCGCCCGCATCATGAACATGGTGGGCATGATGCTTGCCATCGGCCCGGCGGTCTCGCCGACGCTCGGCGGCTTCGCACTTGGCCTGTTCGGCTGGCGGTCGATCTTCTTCCTGATGGTCGGTTTTGCGCTCGCCGCCTGCGGCGCGGTCTATTTCTGCATGAGCGAGACGACCACGCCCGATCCGGCCAAGGGTCATATCGGCCCGATCCTGCGCGGCTATGGCGAACTTGTCATGAGCCGCCGCTTCGTCTCCGCCACGCTCGTCATGGCCGGCGCCGTCGGCGCGCTCTACGGCCAGGCGACCATGCTGCCCTTCGTGCTGATCGACCGCGTCGGCCTGACGCCCACGCAATTCGGTGTCGGCATGCTCATGCAGTCCGGCTTCTTCTTCGCCGGCACGGTCGTCGTGCGCCTGCTGATGCGCACATTCGCGCCCGACCGGCTCGTTCCGGCCGGTCTTTCCTTCATCGGCGTCGCCAGCATCTTCATCGCGCTCGCCTCCCATCTCCTGGAAACCCCGACCTTCCTCAGCGTCATGGGTCCGGTCGGCCTCTATGCCTTCGGCATCGCCTTCGTCATGCCCTATATGATGACAGCCGCGATGGAGCCCTTCCCCCATATCGCCGGCTCCGCTTCCGCCGCCATGGGCTTCATCCAGATGGGCTCCGGCTTCCTCGCCGGCCTGATCGCCGCCGCCATCGGCATGCCGCTCTTCGCTTTCGGCACCATCATCCCCTCAATGGGCCTGATGGCGATCGTCTCCTACGCCTGGTATCGCGCAGTGTGCAGCCGCGAGGCACGGCTTGCGACGGAACCGGCGGAGTAGCGCGCCACCGGGCGCATAAGACAAAAGACCCGGATGCAGGGGAACATCCGGGCCTTCGGGGAGGTCAGTTGCGGGTCGCTTAGCGGCAGACCTTGATGCGCTTGATGACGACATTGCCGTAGTAGTCGTAGGACTTGATCTTCTTGATGAAGCAAGTGGGCTGGTAGTCGTAGCTGTAGTAGCCGGCCTGCGAGGGGGCCGCGAACGAGACGGCGGCGACGAGGGCAACGGTGGCGGAAACGATGAACTTGCGCATGGGGTCTCTCCTGATCGGTTAAAGATGAGCCTCTCTCATCCGGTGATTGGAAGGTCTCATATCCTCACGTGCGGCGCTGTTTCCGATGGAACAGGCCGCCGCCCTGCTGCACCCCACCCCTTGCGCCGCGACGTTTCCGGGATTATGCCTTTTTTCGCTCTAACGGGGTGCCCGCAGGTTTGCGGGCTGAGAGGCCTTGCCGCCAACCCGAAGAACCTGATCCGGTTTGTACCGGCGGAGGGATTAGACGGCACAATCCAGCGCCCTATTCCCGTTTTTGACGAAACAAGGAGGCGCGGATGCGCAAGACAGTTCTTTCCTCTCTCGCGGCGCTCGCCGTTTCCCTCGCTTTGCCCGCCTTCGCGCAGGAAAAGACGCTGACCGTCTATACCTATGAAAGCTTCGTTTCCGACTGGGGCCCCGGCCCGAAGGTCAAGGAAGACTTCGAGAAGACCTGCGGCTGCAAGGTCGAGTGGGTCGGCGTTGCCGACGGCGTGGAGCTTCTGACGCGCCTGAAGCTCGAGGGTGAGGGCACCAAGGCCGATGTCGTGCTCGGGCTCGACACCAACCTGATCACCGAAGCGAAGGCGACCGGCCTTTTCGAGGCGCATGGACTTTCGCCGGAAGGCCTGACCGTGCCGGGCGGTTTTTCCGACGATACGTTCCTGCCCTATGACTACGGCCACTTCGCCGTCGTCTACGACACCGAGACGGTAAAAACCCCGCCGACGAGCCTCAAGGAGCTGGTCGAGGGCGATCCGTCGCAGAAGATCGTCATCGAGGATCCGCGCACCTCGACGCCCGGCCTCGGCCTGCTGCTCTGGGTGAAATCCGTCTATGGCGACAAGGCCGGCGAAGCTTGGGGCAAGCTGAAGAACCGCGTGCTGACCGTCACGCCCGGCTGGTCGGAAGCCTATGGCCTGTTCACCAAGGGCGAGGCGCCGATGGTGCTGTCCTACACGACCTCGCCGGCCTATCACGTGATCGCGGAAAAGACCGAGCGCTACAAGGCGGCCGCCTTCTCCGAGGGCCATTATGTGCAGATCGAGGTTGCCGGCCTGACGCGGACCTCGCACGACAAGGACCTCGCCCGTCAGTTCCTGACCTTCATGACCGGCCCGGATTTCCAGTCGATCATTCCGGAAACCAACTGGATGATGCCGGCCGCCAAGACGAAGGACCCGCTGCCCGCCGCCTTCGACGCGCTGGTCAAGCCGGAAAAGACCTTCCTGATGCCGTCGGACGAGGTCGCCGCGAACCGCAAGGCCTGGATCGACGAATGGCTGGCCGTGATGAGTGCCAAGTAAGGGAGACCTGACATGTTCGCCCGCGCGGAACGACGCACATTGCGTGTCGCTGGGGGCCTTGCCCTCGGCTTCGTGCTCGTCTTCGCGGGTGCTGCGACGGCG
>NZ_JBLZPH010000092.1:10927-12752 GCF_049199205.1 Shinella sp. M31
GCCCGTCATAAGGCGTGTCCTGCCGGGCATTGCCGGCCTTATCTTCATGCTCTGCGCAGCAAGCTTCACCGTGGTGCTGACGCTCGGCGGCGGGCCGGCGGCGACCACCATCGAGGTGGCGATCTACCAGGCGCTGCGCTTCGATTTCGATCCCGAGCGCGCCGTGCTGCTGTCGGGCCTGCAGATCGCCGTCACGGGCGTGCTGATCTGGCTTCTCTCGCTGTTCGGCCGCCCGCCGGAAGAGGGCATGACGGCGGGGCGGGATATCAGGCGCTTCGACGGCCGGCGCCGCCGCCTGTCCGACGGCCTCATTCTCCTCGTCTTCACCCTGTTCACCGCGGCACCGCTCGCCGCCACGCTCGTCTCCGGCCTCGCGGCCGATTTCGGCCGGATGGCGCTCGATCCGCTGCTGCACCGGGCGCTCGCCACGAGCCTTGCCATCTCCTTTGCTTCGGGCTGCCTCAGTCTCGCTATCGCGCTGCCCATCGTGCTGGTGCCGCGACTGGCCGAAATGGGCAACGCCGGCCTCGCCACGCGGCTGATGGCGCGGGCACTGCCGGCGACGGGATCGCTGATCCTGCTCGTGCCGCCCGTCGTGGTGGCGACCGGCTGGTTCCTGATGCTGCGCACCTTCGGCGAGACCGGGCGTTTCGCGCCGGTCATCATCACCATCATCAATGCGCTGATGGCCCTGCCCTTCGTGGTGCGCGTGCTGGAGCCGGCCTACGGCACGCATCTCACGCGCACCGCCCGGCTTGCGCTCAGCCTCGGCGTCACCGGGATGCATCGCCTGCGTTGGATTGACTGGCCCGCACTGAAAAAACCCTTCCTCACCGCCTTCGCCTTCGCCATGGCGCTGTCGCTCGGCGACCTGAGCGCCGTCGCGATTTTCGGCGCGGAAGGGTTCGCCACGTTGCCCTGGCTGCTGTTCTCGCGCATGGCGAGCTATCGCACCGCGGATGCTGCGGGCATCGCCCTCATTCTCGGCGTGATATGCCTTTTGCTGACGCTGCCCTCCACAGCCACCGAGCGCCCAACCGAAAGCCCCTCTGCCGATGCCTGACGCCGCTATTCGCCTGCCCCCTGCCATTCGGCTAAGCGACGTGACCGTGCGTTTCGACGAAAAGCGGCTTGCTTTCGACTGCGCCATTCCCGCAGGTGCGGCCGTCGCCGTCGCGGGTCCCTCGGGTGCCGGCAAGTCGACGCTGTTCAACGTCATCGCCGGCTTCCAGAAACCGGCGTCGGGCAGCGTCACGCTGCTCGGCGAGGATATGGAAGGGCGCGATCCGGCGGAGCGGCCGGTTTCGATCATCTTCCAGGACAACAATCTCTTCGCCCATCTCACCATCGCCGACAATGTGGCGCTCGGCATCCACCCGGGCTTGAAGCTCGATACTGCCCAGCGTCAGAGCGTGTTCACCGCGCTTTCGCGCGTCGGGCTCGGCGGCTACGAGCGGCGGCTGCCCGGCTCGCTCTCGGGCGGCGAGCGTCAGCGCGTGGCGCTGGCCCGCGCATTGGTGCGCCGCCGGCCGATCCTGCTGCTCGACGAACCCTTCGCCGCACTCGACCCGGCGATGCGGGCGGATATGGCAAAGCTGCTGTCGGAGCTGCGCGCCGAAACGAAAAGCACCATGCTGTTCATCACCCACCAGCCCGACGATATCCGCCGGCTCGCCGGGGAGGTGATGTTCCTGGAGGCCGGCGTCATCCTGCTGGACGAGCCGGCACGCGACTTCCTGTCTCGCCGCGAGCCGCCGGCAGTTGCAAAATTCCTCGGCCACACCACCATTTAGCCGGAAGAGGTGTCTTTTGACGGGATGTCGCG